>DWVZ01000006.1 GCA_019119975.1 Candidatus Blautia merdavium
AGATGTACTAACCCCAAAAGCACAGACAATGATTGATACGCTAAATGCTTTTGACTATGACGGCGTTGCTGAAATCTATAACAATCCATCAGTAGACGCATCGACCTTTGAAGCGAGCGGTGAAATAATTGAAACCTATGGTGCTTTTGAAAGCTATGGCGATGTATCGTATGTAGCTGACAAGACCGATGACGGGATCGAATTTGTACGAGTTATTCAAATTGCAAATTATGAAAAAGGAAAACTAACCTTTACGGCAAGTTTCTTTGAGGACGGTTCTGTGGCTGGGTTTAGGATGGCCGAGTGAAAAAGATATTATGTGATCTACTGTGATCTGCGCTGCGGCTCTAAAATACGAGTACGAACACGCTCAACCGAACCTCAAGATCAGAGTGGGCCTTAATACTCGTTCAAACACATTCTTCAAGCGTGTAAGGTTGACTTGACATCAACCAAGCAAATGGTATAATAGGTGTAAGGTTAGCTTGACACTAAATTGGAGGTGGTTTAGGTTTGAAAAATCGAGTGCGGCAGCTCCGCGAGGAACAGGGGCTTACGCAAAAGCAACTGGGTGAAAAGGTTAATGTTTCCCGTCAAGCAATCAATGCAGTAGAAACGGGAAAATTTGATCCGTCACTTTGGTTAGCTTATGACATTGCCCAACTATTTAACAAGAGTATTGAGGAAGTGTTTGATTTTAAGGAGAGTGAGCGGAAATGAGATGGATGAAAAATCCTATGGCAAATGCAGTATATGTCGCCTCAATCACAGCCATTTATGCTGCAATATTCATTGTTTCTTCTGAATTTGTGACGAACTACGAAAACTTTCTGTCTGACAGCGGGTGGGCTTCGTTTATCATGTCCCAAAACATGAAATATGTGGGGATTGGCATGATTGTTGTTGCCATGATTGTTGATACCTTATCGGCAATAAGAAGAAAACGGTATGACGAATATCAAATTGTTCTGTTAGAGAAAGTTTTCCTGTTTAACGGTCTTTTTACGGCGGTATTACTTCCGCTTTCGTTGGTTGTACTTATACTCGCACCGATGTATTTTGTCGAAACCATTTTTGCACTCATTCTTTTTCAATGGATAGTTATGGCGATCACAGAGCTAATGTATCTCATAACGAATTACAAAGTTTAATCAAGGATTGAAGGGAGTTTTGATTATGTGGTTTATCTGGATTATGTGGGTGATTGTGGCAATCGCTATTATCGCTACGATTATCTTGTTGACGGGCAAAGGAAGTATGTTGGTTTCAGGATTTAATACGAAAAGCCCCGAAGAACGTGCGAAATACGATAAGGAAAAGGTAAGCAAGCAGACTGGATTGCTTATGATTTTCGTCGATGTTGGGTTGCTGGCCTTGACATCGTACATTCAATTTCGGGCCATCCCGGCGATACAGAATAACACTATTTCGGACTATGGCACGGAAATAACTATTGTCGCGCTGGGTATCTGTGCATATATCATTGTTATCGGCATTTGGGCTGCTATGCGTGGTTTCAAGAACTGCAAGAATGACGGTACAAAGCAATGATCGAAACATGGATATTGTGTCCAGTATGCGATTCCAAAACGCGAGTACGAATACGAGAAGATACAGTTCTTGAAAACTTCCCGTTGTACTGTCCCAAATGCAAGCATGAAACATTGATCTCCGCACGACAACTGAATATATCTGTTATCAAAGAGCCAGACGCACAGACGCAGAGCCGATAACACACAAGGTCTGATCCCCTTGTGGTTATCGGCTTTTTTATTTAATACACAGCGACAACCTGCCCCGCCCGACGGGGAAAAGAAAAAAACCGTTGCCGGGCAGGTTGATTTCGTGCGCTCACTTTACAAATCCCAGCGGCGGTTTTGAGAAATCAAGGCCGCCGCCTCTCTTTGCCCGGCACAGGATCGGCGGCCCACGGAGGGAGCCGCCATGCTGATATGTCCTGTCTTTCAAAAGCATAGCTTATTAAAAAAAGCCTGTACCCAACAGGGGGCAGCTCCGGCCAGCAGTATGAACTATACAATGTAAATAAACTTCATATTACTTTTATTTTGCCCGGTGGGTCTATGACCTGCTGGGCGTTTTTTGTCAGTTCCTGCGGTTTCAAATTTGCTTTGGAAGTTTTTCCAAAAAAAGTCCAAAAAGGAGGCGTGCAGCGGGCAGCAAAGGGTGTCGCAGGATTAGTAGTAGCGGAAAGGGAGAGAACCACCCAATCCCCCAACAGAAAGGGGGTGAAATGATGGAAGCTATCCCCCGCGACTATGGACAAGGCCAGTTTGATGCCTTTTGCAAAAAAGTGTTGAAGAACGAGGCACGGGCTTATCTGCGGAATATGAAGCGTCAAAGAGATCGTGAAACGATGTTCAGCGACCTGCCGCAGCATGAGTTGGACAAGCTCTGCACCGTAGACCGCTATCCCAGCGACAGCTTTGTGTTTAGCTCTCATGGGTACGATTTACATATCGACAACGAGCTTGTGGCCGACGCTTTTGCCAACCTGCCGCAGCAGGAACAAAGCATTTTGATCCTGTACTGCGTACTGGATATGGCAGACGGCGAGATCGCCAGCCTCACAGGGATGTCCCGCAGCGCCGTCCAGCGCCACAGGACAAAGACACTGAAAGAGTTGCGTGTAAAATTGATGGCGCTCATGCCGGAAGGAGGTTGACGCGGATGAAAGAACCTGCCTACAAAGGCAAAGAGCCTTTGCCCCTTTCAGTGTATGTGTCCGCCCGTGCAGGCGATCCCCAAGCCGTAGAACGGTTGCTTCGGTACTATGACAATTACATGAATTGTCTGTGTACCCGGACGCTCTATGACGAGGACGGCTATCCTCATTTGTGTGTGGACGAGTACATGAAACGGTGCTTAGAAATCAGGTTGATCCAAGCTATCGTTAAAGTTTAACGATAATCGCCCGGCTGGATGCAGCGGCTTACCCTTTCCCCGCCAGCAAAAGGTCTGTGGCGTCACAGTTCTTTGAAAAATATGCCCGTATATAGCGGCGCATCATAGGGCAAACGGACACATTCTGTCTGTGCCGAGCCGTGCGGCAGGTGCGCCATAAGGCTTTTCCCATAGGAAAAAGTGGAGCGATCAAACCGGGCTGTAAAACAAGTGTGGCAACTTGTGGGCGACGACGTACAGGCAGGACAATGATACTCCCGCGTTGAACGCCCTCAAAGCATTGCGCGGCGCACCCATCAGCATGGGCCGGGGTGAGATTCCCGTGGAGCTGTGCCAGCAGCCGTCCGTACTGCCCATTTCGTTTTACACCAATGTAAGCGAAAGGGGGATTACTGTATGAGTACAGTAACAAGTCAGAACCAGACCGCCCCCGTTGTACGTCAGTACGAGATCGGAGGCGTTCGATATATTGTGAAAGCGACCGTCAAAGACGGCGCGAAAGAAACCGCAGTCAAGAAAATCCGTCGGCTGCTCCAAAACGATTTGAGCAAGGCAGCGACTTAAAAATTAAAGATTTTTTCATTTCCTACGAGCAGACGAACGGGGCATGATATGGTATAATATACTTGTATCATGCCTCGTTTTCCGGCTGCGGAATAGGAGGAACTTATGAGCAAACAGCCGGAAATGGTGATTGCACGGAACCCCCGTGCGACACGGAATAACGATACTACTTTGAACCTTGACAATCAAATGTACCAACAGCCAGTCACTTCCTTTCAGCGCGTATCCAACGACGCGCCGTTGAGCGAGGAAACCAAGACGGCCATCCAAAACACAGTGCTGCAATTCTATGTCCACAGCCAGCCGCAGGAGGACGCCGATGGCATTACCGCCTGCTATGAGCGTCTTTCCCAAGAAGATAAGCTGGACGGCGAGAGTAACAGTATCAGCAACCAGAAGCGGATTTTGGAAAAGTATTGCCGGGATCACGGCTATACAGCTATCCGCCACTACGACGAGGACGACGGATATTCGGGAACCAACTTCAACCGGCCCGGATTCCAGAGGATGCTTGCCGACATCAAGGCGGGCAAGATCAAGCGCGTTGTCGTTAAGGATATGAGCCGGTTCGGGCGTAACTATCTGCAAGTCGGGATGTATACGGAAATGCTGTTTCCAGAGTACGGCGTCCACTTTATTGCCGTCAATGACGGTGTGGACAGTGTGCGCGGGGACAGCGAGTTTACCGCCATCCGCAACGTATTCAATGAAATGTACGCCAAGGACACCAGCAAGAAAATCCGGGCAACGTGGCAATCCAAAGGACGCTCCGGCGAACACCTCACCACTATCCCGCCTTATGGGTACAAGAAAGACCCGGAGGATAAAAAACAATGGATCGTGGATGAAGAAGCTGCCGCCGTTGTCCAGAAGATATTTGCGCTGTGCATGGATGGTATGGGGCCGACGCAGATTGCAAAATGGCTGATACAGAGCAAGGTGCTGAACCCTACTGCCTACGCCTACGATAAAGGGCTGCCGGTATCCAATAAGCCGCCGGTCAATCCCTATAAGTGGACGAATGAAACGGTATCACGGATTTTGGAGCGCCTTGACTATTTGGGCCATACGGTCAATTTCAAAACCACCAAGCAATCGTTCAAGAGCAAGAAAAAGCTGTGGAATGACCCGTCAGAATGGGTGATCTTCGAGAACACACAGGAACCTATCATTGAGGAAAGTGTGTTTCTGATTGTGCAGAAAATCCGGCAGGGCCGTCGCCGTCCTACCAGAATGGGTGACATGGGAATGTTTTCCGGCCTGCTGTACTGTGCGGATTGCGGCGGCAAGATGTACCTGTGCCGTGCTAATTGCTACAAGCCAGAGCAGGAATATTACATCTGTTCTACCTATCGCAAAGGCCGTACCTTATGTTCGACCCATTCTATCCGGCGCGTTGTCCTTGAAGAAATCGTGCTGCGAAACCTGCGGGAAGCCATTCGGTATGTGACGCAGTATGAGGACGACTTTGTGCAGCGGGCCGCAGATCAAAGCCTGCGGGAGCGGGACAAGGAGCTGGCACAAAAGAAAGACACTCTGGCGCAATCGCAAAAGCGGATTGCCGAGCTGGATGTTATCATCAAGCGACTGTATGAGGATAACATTTCCGGCAAGCTCTCCGACGAGCGTTTCATCAAACTGTCCCGTGACTATGAACTGGAACAGACCAACCTTACAAATCTTGTCGAACATCTGCGGCAGGAAGTCAAGGAACAGGAGAAGCAGAAAGTCAACGTCAGACAGTTTATTGCAGCGGTCAGAAAGTACACCGATATGCAGCAGCTTGACGCCTCTGTTCTCCGGGAGTTCGTGGATAAAATTTATATCTCCGAGGTTTACACGCCAGACGAGAACGAGCCGCGTATTAAGGTCAGAGAAATTGAGATCGTCTACAACTTCATTGGTGCATTTGATTTTGAGGAAGCAAGGGAGCAATCCCAAGCAGCCCAAAAAGAAAAGAAAACCGGCGTAGCCTAAACTACGCCGATTCTCTCACATAAATGTTTTCTTACGTCACCGCCCCTTTGGAGACGGGTTTTGTTGTGTTTGATTTGAAGCGGAACAGTGGGGAATGACCTATCCACTTAGTGATGCTATATCCGTCAATCTGAATAAAGTATAGTTTCCTGTTTCGCCTGTAACTTCTTTTCTGCGATGGAGAAATACCTTTTTAAAATAGGATACGTTAAATTATCTGGCAACGTATCGAAAAACCCGATTTCTCCCATTTCGCTGTAAGGTGGGATTTCGCCAAAAGAATAAATTGTAGCAAAATAGACTTGTCCATTTCCCTTGTAGTGAAAACCATTTAATTCCATATCAATATAATAATCACACAATGGCTCTATATCAAATTCTATACTTCCGGTTTCTTCAAATAATTCTCGTTTTGCGGCTTCTAAGGCGGATTCGCCTTCTTCGATCCAGCCACTTGGATGTTCCCAAGTTGTTCGATTCTTATGTTTGCAAAATACCCATTTTCCCTTATATGTGGCCATAATATCAGCAGAAAAATAATTAGTATGAGTATTAAAAGGATATATTTTGAATTCCATATGCTTATCCTCAGCTTTCTATTGATATTGTGATTATACCATTGCTTATTTCAAGAGAGAAGTTATATGTGAATTAATAAGTTATTTGCTTGAGCGGGATAGTTTTATGAAAAAGCAGAGCTGTTTTGTAATTGTGCAGGAGCTCCGCTTTTCATAAAAAAAGTCTGATTGGAACAAAAAAGGCCGAACGGAGCGGACAGAGAGAGATGTAACTGATATGATAAACGATGAAAGCGCCAGGTGGCGCTTTTACTTAGAACAAGAGTTAGAATAACCTAACTAAAAGGAGGAAATCTTATGTCTGACGCAAATATGGGCAAAAAACTGAAAGGAAAAGACCTAATTACCATCGGTATCTTTTCCGCAATCTACTTTGTCATCAACTTTGCCTTCATGCTTCTGGGAGGCATTCACCCTGTACTTTGGATGCTGATGCCTGGCTTCATTGCTGTGTTTGCAGGTATTCCCTTTATGCTGATGGTCGCAAAGGTTCAAAAACTGGGTGCAGTTTTCCTGATGGGGCTTATCACTGCTCTTATCTATTTTGTCACTGGACAATTTACCCTGGTAATCCTGATTTCGATGGCTTCCACTTGCATTTTGGCCGAAATTGTCCGAGCGGTGACGAAATATAACAGCTTCAAGGGCAATTCGATTGCCTATGTGATTTTTTCACTGGGGATGGTTG
>DWVZ01000007.1 GCA_019119975.1 Candidatus Blautia merdavium
ATAAAGACAATACTTTCTTACTATCCGATAAAACGAACAATGCTGTTTGGAATGGAACTTATAGTCTTGAAAGGGCGAACACATCTCATCCATGTACATCACATAAACTAAGCATGGTATTTGAAAATGAAGAATCTGCATTTATTGGAGTGTACGGGACGAGGTTATATAATAATTCCGAAATCCCGTCAATCCTTTTTCAAACAGATGATTATATATTGTCTTTTTTGGCATATGAAAAAATTCCATGACATGTTATGCTCCTCCCGGAAGTATGGAGCTTCCGGGAGATTGTCAAAAATCCCTGTAAATGGAATTCTTTATTTCAAGTTAAAGCGCCCCTTCATAGACGAGATCCACATTTCTATCGCCTGTGCAAGCATATACTGCTGTTCTAAAACTGCCATTCCCACTTCTGGGATTTCAGGATCGTTTTTCTTAATGTCCAGGTTTTCCTCCAGATAAGATTTGAGTGTTTTAACCTGATCCTCAATATTGGCAAGACAGGATTTCCGGGTTTCTTCGGGTAAACTGTCGATATTGACGATTACTGCGTTAAAATCCAAAAAGATATTAATCGGTTTGCGTGAAATTTCCATCATCAGTTTTTCAAACTGGCGGTGTCCGGATTCGGTCAGTGTGTACACTGCCTTTTCCGGCATTTTTCCTTCTTTGACCGTTGTACCTGTAATGTATCCTTTTTCTTCCAGTTGGATTACTTTTTTATATATGGAAGGTGTACTGATTTTTACCCATTTAGAGATATTGCGGTATTCAACCAGTTTTTGAATGTCGTAAGCACTTAAGGATTCTTTTTTGAGAATACCGAGAACAATTAAATCGATTGTTGCCATGAGAAGCTCCTCCTTTTTCTTGACAACTACTATAAATTATAGTAGTATGTGTATCGCAGCTGCGATTGCTATAAAATATAGTAATATACTTTATAATCTATGTCAAGAGAAAGGAGATTTTATATGAACAGCAGAAACAATAAAATGGAGCTTTTGGGAAATGCCCCCATATCCAAAGCACTTCTTGCAATGGGAATCCCGACCATGCTGGGGATGATGGTAAACGCCATCTACAATCTGGTTGATGCGTATTTTGTCGGTGGTTTAGGTACAAGCCAGATGGGAGCAATTTCCGTGGTATATCCGCTCGGTCAGGTCGTTGTAGGTCTTGGTTTGTTATTCGGGAATGGTTCTGCCTCGTATCTTTCCAGACTGTTAGGCAATCGGGATCAGGAGCAGGCAGACAGAGTTGCGAGCACTGCCTTGTACAGCAGTGTTGCAGTAGGAGCGGTGATGATTATTTTCTCGCTGATTTTTCTTCGTCCCATACTAAGACTTTTAGGCGCGACAGACAGTATCATGCCGTATGCCATGACTTACGCAGCCATTTATGTTGTCTCATGCATATTTAATGTGTTCAATGTAACAATGAACAATATTGTAACAAGCGAGGGCGCAGCAAAAACTACAATGTTCGCGCTGATGGCAGGCGCTGTCCTGAATATTGGTTTAGATCCGGTTTTCATTTATACATTGGATATGGGAGTTGCAGGTGCCGCAATCGCAACCGCCATTTCCCAGATTGTTTCTACCCTGATATATCTGACCTTTATTTTCAGGAAAAAGAGTATCTACAGCTTTAAAATCAAAAACTGTACATTTACAAAGGAAATTATGTCGGAAATATTCAAGATCGGTATCCCTACCCTGGTGTTTCAGATCCTGACAAGCCTTTCTATATCCCTTGTCAATACGCAGGCAGGACCGTATGGGGATTCCGTGATTGCCGGGATGGGCGCTGTGACGAGGATCGTCTCTATGGGCAGCCTGATCGTATTCGGGTTCATTAAGGGATTCCAGCCGATTGCGGGGTATAGCTACGGCGCGAAGAAATTTGACAGACTACATAAGGCAATCCGGACCTCCATTCTGTGGTCCACAGTATTCTGTGTGATTTACGGTCTGCTACTGACCATATTTTCAAGCAGGATCATAGCACAGTTTACAGAGGGCGATCTGGAAATGATCCGCGTAGGGACGCAGTCGCTGCGCATAAACGGGCTTTCCTTTCTGTTGTTTGGATTTTATACCGTATATTCCTCCCTGTTTCTCGCACTGGGGAAGGGGCTGGAAGGGTTTGTCTTAGGAGCCTGCCGGCAGGGAATCTGTTTTGTTCCGGTTATTTTGATACTCCCAGTATTTTGGGGAATAAACGGGATTCTTTATGTGCAGCCGATCGCGGATGTACTTTCTGCGATTATCACCATATTTATGGCATTGCATTTACATAAAGAATTGGCGCTTGCTAAACAAAGATTTATCACTGAGAAATAAAATGGGAAAAGAAGGCAACAGGTGATCGTATCCATCCAGAAGAGTATATGGTAAAGTGTAATGCAGGACTTTCACATGATCGAACGAGCTGAAGCAAGGTTAAAACAAGATTTCGGCAAGGTTATGGCAAGGTTCGTCCTTTATAATGGGAACCATGAAAGGAGGAGACTGCATGACGATCATTGTAACTGAAATCCAAAAGTGGAAGCGGAATAAGATTGTCTGGTGTATTCTGGCTTTGACGCTACTGTTTGGGGCATTTGCGATTGAGAGGGCCTGCAGCATATCAAGGAGCAGCCCATACATGGATAGCTTTAGCGACCTCTACACACTGGCGTTCAAGAATTTGTCCAGCTTGTTCCTACCGATTGTGTTAGGAATGTTCGCCACAACCTTGTTTTTTGACGAACATAAGAACGACACGCTGAAAGAACTGCTTATCATCCCTATCACAAAAGCACAGCTATACTTTTCAAAAGTTGCTGTGGTGATCCTGATGTCTGTGGGACTGTGCACGGTTACCTTTCTATTGTGTGTTGCCGGTGGGCTGATTGCCGGGGGCTTTCCCGATTTGAATGCAGAAACACTTATGGATGCTGCACTTTTGTATATGGCGGGCGGGCTTCTGGTCCCCATAGCCATGCTTCCGATTGTGTTTCTTGCCACGCTGTCGAAAGGATATATCCTGCCTATCGGCATGGCGCTGCTTTATCTGGTTCCCGTAGTCATTGCCCCGGCCTATCTTACGGGAATACATCCATTGGCAAGCGTGATGGGAATTTACGCCCACATTTCCGATGCAGCTGCGGCTATGGTAGAAAGCCTTATGCAAGGTGTTTTGCCGGGTACTTCACCGCTTTTTTGTATCGGTTCGCTGCTCCTGATTGGTGCCGCGTTTGCCGCTGCATCCGTAGTAACCTTAAAAAGACAATCTTACTGAAAGGAAAGACCTATGAAACGATTGATTTGTTTATTACTTTGTATACTGCTTGCGTGTTCTCTTTGCGCCTGCCAGCAGGCCGCCCCATCTTCCAGTGAAGCCCCCGATCAGCAGGACATTACGGAAGAAGCAACGGAATACTTTAACCAAATGCTGGATGGAGATTTTGAAACATTCTTCAATGCGCTGCCGCAGGGCGTACAGGACAATACTTCTGCGGAGGCGATACAGAAAACATGGGAGGAAGAAGCCGACAAGCTGGGTGGGCTGCCGGAGGACGTAACTCCGAAAGTGTCCTGCTATGTGCCGGAACACTCCGATCAAATCCGTGTTAAATTTGTCATTCCCTGTGAAGAAGGCGATTTCAAAGTGTTCATCAACTATTCGCCGGATGGCAGCCTTTACAACTATGTCATTTGGAAAAATGAAGCAGAATAAGAAAGCGAGGTATTTTTATGAGTGACTTTGTGATTGAAACGAAAAAGCTGACGAAGATCTACGGTGAGCAAACCGCCGTCAACTCTGTGGATATTCATGTAAAGCCAGGTCGGATTTACGGACTTTTGGGACGTAACGGAGCCGGTAAAACCACAATTATGAAAATGATTTTGGGCCTTACGCCGATCACTTCCGGCGAAGTGGATGTATTCAGCCAAAACATCAAAGGCCATGAGAAGCGCATCTATCCCCGTATTGGAGCCATCATTGAAACTCCCGGCTTTTACCCTAACCTGACCGGCACAGAAAACCTTGAAATCTTTGCGAAGTTGCGTGGGACGCCCCGGTCCAATGCGGTCAAGAACGCACTGGAAGTCGTGGGGCTTCCTTACTGGGACAAAAAGTTGTTCAGCAAGTATTCTCTAGGCATGAAACAGCGCCTCGGTATTGCTAACGCCATCATGCATGACCCAGAGCTTTTGATCCTCGATGAGCCGACCAACGGGCTTGACCCCATCGGCATTGCCGAAGTGCGAAACTTCATCAAGGAGTTAAGCGTGGAACGCGGGAAAACCATTCTAATTTCCAGCCACATTCTTTCTGAAATTGCGCTCCTGGCGGACGACATTGGTATCATCGATCATGGCGTGCTGCTGGAAGAAAGCAGCATGGAGAATTTGGAAAAGAAAAATCGGAAATACATCCAGCTTCAGGTGTCGGATGTTCCTAAAGCCACTTTGATTTTGGAGCGACAGTTCCATGTGATTGATTATGCGGTGCAGGATGAACATAATCTGCGGCTTTATAATACCGCACTGGATATGGCAGCAATCAACAAGGCCCTTGTGGTACAGGATGTAGCTGTTATTAGCTCCAGAATCTGTAATGATACCCTTGAGGACTATTTCAAGCAGATTACGGGGGGAGAGGGCATTGCTTAAACTGATACAGGTTGAATTTCTAAAGCTTCGCCGGAGAAAGTTTATCTGGCTTATGCTGCTGGCGGCCCTTTTTATGCCGCTGGCTGCCCTGTTCTACTTTGCAAGTGTTCAGGAAACCGGCGTGGAACCCATTGAGTTTTACAAATGGACGGCATTCAGCTATACCCCTTGGATTATCCTCCCAGTGGTACTGGGGATGTTGTGTACCATGCTGATGTATAACGAAAATCAATATGATATGCTCAAACAGCTTTGGATCGTGCCAGTCAATAAAATGGCATACTTTTTCAGCAAATTTGCCGTGGTGCTGGTGTACTCGGTCTGCTTCATGCTGATTACCGCAGCCGCTTCCATTCTGACTGGTGTATTGCCCGGCTATATTGCCTTTGACAGCGGGAGCATCCTTTATCTTCTGCGGAAGTGTGTGGAAATTTCCCTGCTGACCGCCTTTGCGGTGCTGCCGGTGCTGGCGGTTGCCGCAGTGCAGAAGGGCTACATTCTTCCTGTTTGCCTGACGCTGGTTTATACGTTCCTCGGCTTCATTCTCTTGATGGTGAATATGTACCTGCACCCGCTGTCCAGCATGACCGCCATTGTTATGCGGGATATTCCTGGTGTTGTGATTACCCAGCCACTCAATATTCCGGGGGCGTTCCTCTGTATAGGCGTATGGAGCGCTGCCTCTGTCCTGCTGGCCGGGGCAGCTTTGAAAAAGAGAAAGTGAGGTGCATTTGAAATGGAGATTTTACTTTGGGCGGAGCGCCGGAAACTCCGCCGCTCAAAAATATTGTGGATTGCCGGATTTGCAACGGTCATGGTGGCATTGATTGTTTTCGCACAAGGGCAGTTTATATTCAATGGAAGTCGTTATATTGACGGAGCCGGATGGTTTATGTCGGCGGCACAATCCCTTGCAACTTTTTATGTGCTGCCAGCAGTGATTGCCTTGTTAGGGAGTTATATGGTCTGCCGGGAGGAACAGGAGGATACTCTAAAATCCCTACGGCTCATTCCTGTGGAGGAGGTGAAGCTGACACTTAGCAAAATGGTACTTGCCCTTGTGTTCAGCATACTGATTTACCTTTTACTTTTTGCAATTACCTTTCTCGTTGAGGCTGTTTTGCATTTTGAGGCTTTGTCCATTGGACTTGTTTTGGGAAACCTGAAAACCTATTTCCTGGATGGAATGGGGATATTCCTTGCTATTTCTCCAATCATTGCTTTGGTGGCTCGGATGAAAAGAGGATATTGGCTGGCACTGGTGTTTGCAGAAATTTACTCTTTCGCCGGCCTGTTTGCAAGTATGGCTGAACCGCTCAAAACGGTATATCCTATAACAGCTGTTTTCAAACTTTCTGGCTATTACGAGGCAAATATAGTTCAGGCGTTAACCAGTATAGCAGTTCTTTTGGTTTGTGCGGCTTCGTCAATGTTTATCTTGAGAGGGCTGAATAAGAAAGTAAAATGATTCCGACATTTTATTGAGGTGTTGGATATAAATTTATAGTCCCGGAAGTTTGGGCTCCCGGGACTTTCATCATGATATTGTGATCTGGTTTACGGTATTTCATTGACAGCGGGCAAAGCAATCCTGACGCATAATCCCTGTGGATGGGCCTCGGAGAAATGTACGGTTCCGTTATGAGCCTTTACGATCTGGCGGACGATCTTAAGACCGAGGCCATGTTCTGTGTCGTCAGTAGATTCCTGCGTGCTGGTTATGGATTTGTCCTGGTTCAGCTCCTGCAGTCTGTCTTCGCTCATCCCTATACCGTCATCTGTAACGGTGAAGATGCAGGAGCCATTTTCCAGAGCTACAGAAAGTATGATCCTGCAGCCAGATGGGTTGTGGATCATGCTGTTGCGGATGAGGTTGGAAAGCATCCGCCTAAGCAGGAGATCATCACCGGTCAGAGTGATTTCCTTTCCAGGCTGCTGCTCGGAACATTCCAGTTCATACTGTTCCGGCATCTCTTCGTTGAGGATCTCGCTTAATGCCTGACGGGCTGATTCAACAGCGTTCAGGCGCTTCTTGTGAATGGGCTGCATGGAGTATTCCAGCTTTGTTGTGAGGTTCAGATCAGAAACTAGGTTTTTCAGTTTTTCACTCTGGCGCAGGATGATACCGGCCTGTCTCCGCGTCGCTGGTGGAAGCGCAGATGTTCCTTCAATCTCGCTTGCATACATCAGGATAACAGACAGAGGGGTTCTGATATCATGTGAAATCCCGCGTATCCAGACAGCCCTGGTATTGTCCTTTTTTATTAAATAGTCGCCGGCTCGGTTTAATCCGGAATTGATTTCCGCCAGTTCCCCCTTTTCTTCGAGTGAGACTGGTTTTCCCTCCGAGAGCTGGTGGATGCCCTCCAGGATCGGCTTCATGGCTTTTTCTACCCGGCGTGTGCTGCGGATAAACAGGTACGCCATTAAAAGAAGGTTGATACAAAATACAGCGCCGATCCCTACCAGAAGCGGACGGATATATCCTGCCTTAAAAGAAAAATAATAGTTGACGATGTCTCCCGGCGGAAGTCCGACCACCAAAAGTCCGTCTGAGCGTTTCCAGATATTAACCGGGTAATCATCCAGATACCAGCGGCTGAACATTGCTACCTCTGTTGCAGTATACCGGCGGGCGAGTTCAGCAGGCAGATCCTGCTCCCAGATGACGATTCCGCTGTCGTTTAAGATCATAGCCCATGCGCCAGAATCCGCCAGTATTTCCTCCGCCTGCGCATCAATGTGGAATTGCCCGCTGTCCGCCTCGATATGCCGGGACAGCTCCTCGATCGGGAAATTGGAGTTTTTTACATTTCCCAGACCGGCAATCACAAAATACGCGCCAAGCAGCAGGATATTGAGGAGAAAGAAGAGGATCAGGATTCCGATCGTTGAGAGAATATAGCGACGGAAAAAACGCTCTATGGACTTCATGGCTGTGCCTCCTTAAGATTAAGACGGTATCCGACGCCTTTGACCGTAATGAGGGAAACCGGTCTGGACGGATCAGCTTCGATCTTCTCCCGCAGGTGGCGGAGATGCGTGGAAAGTGTTTTTTCATATCCCTGCCAGAATTCTCCGCATACAGCCTGGCATAAGGCACCCGTCGTAACGATCCGCCCGGCGTTCTGGTAGAGCTTTTCAAAAAGTGTCAGCTCCTTTGCCGTCAGTGGATAGATCCCGCTGTCGCGCTGTACTTCCGCTTTTTCCAGATCAACCGTGGAAGCGTCGAGATACACCCTTTTCTCCTGTTTTGGATAGGAGCGTTTTAAGATTGCCTGTACCCGGAAAAGCAGCTCCTTTGGCAAAAAAGGCTTTACTAAATAATCGTCAGCACCGTTTTCAAAACCGGCGAACTTGTCGTCAGCCTCTCCCCGTGCGGTCAGCATAAGGACTGGGACCTTGCTTGTCCTTCGGATCTCTTTTAAGACATGGAATCCGTCCATGCCCGGCATCATGACGTCCAGGATGATGATGTCAGGCTGTTCTTTTTTCCACAATTCCAATGCTGCTTTTCCGTTATCAGCCGTGAGTATATTCCGATAACCTGCCCGCTCGAACATCGAGGACAGGGCTTCGAGCAGATCTGCTTCGTCATCCACAATTAGAATCTTTTTGTCGTACATAAGATACCTCCTGTTCACTCTGCAACCATTATATCGTAAAAAGTGTGCCCTTACTATTTATGACCGGAAATCTCAGAGTAAATTCAGAGTTGCCTCAGCGTTATCTCAGACTTCGTGTGCTATTCTTACCTTGTAAATGAAAAGGAGGCAAGAAACTTATGAGTGAGTATATGATTGAAACCCGGGATCTGACCAAGAAGTACGGAACCCAGTCCAGCGTTTCCCATCTGGATATTCATGTGAAGAAAGGGCGCATCTACGGGCTCCTGGGGCGTAATGGGGCAGGGAAGACTACTACGATGCGCATGCTGCTGGGACTGACAACGCCCACTTCGGGAGAAGTGAAGATATTCGGCAGGCCACTTGCAGGAAATGAAAAAGAGATCCTGCCCCGGATCGGCTGCCTGATCGAGTCACCGGGATTTTATCCCAATCTTACGGGGACGGAGAATCTGAAAATATTTGCGGATCTGAGAGGACTGCGAAGTCCGAAGTACATTAAGAGCGCGCTTGAGCTTGTCAACCTGCCTTACCGGGATAAGAAATTGTTTTCCCAGTATTCCCTGGGAATGAAGCAGCGGCTGGCGATCGCCCTGGCGGTTATGCACAACCCGGAACTGCTGATCTTAGATGAGCCCATCAACGGGCTCGATCCGATCGGGATTGCGGAGGTGCGTGATTTTATCCGGGAACTGTGTGATGCGATGGGAAAAACCATTCTCATCTCCAGCCACATCCTGTCTGAGATTTCCCTGCTGGCGGATGACGTGGGGATCATTGACCATGGGAACCTTCTGGAAGAAGAGAGCTTAAAAGAGCTGGAAGAGAAAAATGCAAAATATATCCATTTCTGTGTATCCAACGCCCAGAAAGCGGCCCAGGTTATTGCATCGTCTTTTGGAAGCAAAAATGTCCACGTTTCGGACGGTAACAACCTGTACCTGTATGATACAGATCTCCCGGTAGAAAAGATCAACCGGAATTTTATGGAAGAGGGGATCGGCATCCGGGAAGCTCATCTGTGCGAAGATACACTGGAAGATTACTTCCGGAGGATTACAGGGGGTGAGGGGATTGCTTAAACTGATCCAGTGTGAAATGAGGAAGCTGAAGCGGAAACATTTCGTTTCCTTTGTGGTCTTCGCGGCACTTTTATTCCCCATTCCTTTTACAGCGCTTGTGCTGGCGGGCAGTGTGGGGAACTTTACCGGTTTTGAAGCCGTATTCGGTCTGCTGGTGACCATGGGAATGCCTATCATGCTCCCGGCAGCCCTGGGGATTATCGGGGCAATGCTGTTCTTTATGGAGCGGGATCATGATACGTTGAAAAACCTGCGGGTCCTCCCAGTCTCTCCACTTAAGATTGTGACAGCCAAGATCGCGGTACTTTATATCCTGGGGCTTGTCTTTGCCCTTGCCACAATGCTTTCCTCTATGGCAGGGGGACTGATCGCGGGAAGTGAACTGTCCAATATGGGGGAGAACATCGGGATCGCAGTGATCACAGCACTGCTCTATACGACAAGTATCCTGCCTGTTGTGATTGCCATCGTGGGATTTAACCGGTCTTATATCTTTTCGATCATTCTGACCTTTTTCTACACAATGTTCGACTATATGCTGGCATATGGAGGAATGTTTGCCACCACAGATCCTGTGATGAAGCTCCTTACCAATATCATGCCAGCGCCCATCATTTACCGCTGGCAGGCATCAATGTTTGCGGAGGCAGGGACAGCTGCGTATACTGCGATGGAACCGTATTTTCTGCCTCTGTGGATCGTAATACTGACAGTTGCGGTCATCGGAGGATTGTCCTATCTTGCGATTGTCCGCATTTACAGCAGACGGGAAAGTTGAGGTGAGAAGAATGGCAAGTATCATAAAGACAGAATTTTATAAAATGAAGCGATATTCCGTGATCTGGATCGGGGTAGCGACGATGCTGACGGTTGTTTTGCTCAGCCGGTTTATGGCAACGGCTTCAGACGGCGCATCACATACTCTTATGAATTTTTCATCGAATGTGATCTGGAATAACCTGGTCCTGATCTACCCGGCGACGATCACCCTGATAGCAGGCTACATGATAGACCGGGAACGGACAGATGACACGCTGAAAAATATCCTGACGATCCCCGTGTCCTTCCAGAAGCTGTTGGTCGGGAAACTGGTTGCAGTGGGCTGTATGGCGATCGTGCTGTCAGCGGTGGAGTTCCTGTTTACAATTATGATCTTCCTGGTCAGCGGTTTCCCAGGCTTTACAGCAGCAGGGGCAGGAAAGGTACTGTTCCAGATGATCGGGATCAATCTGTCCGCTTACCTTGCGGTCATGCCGGTCATCGCATTTACCGCCCAGCGAAGGGGCAGTTTCATGGCTGGCGTCGGATTCACTTTCTTCTATGGTTTTGTTGGAATGATGGCGTCCGGGCATGGCCTGAGAGATATTTATCCCATTACAGCAGGGCTGACTTTGATCGGATATGACGATGGGAGCGGGGATTTTGCAGGAAATTCCATACTGAGTATAGGTTCCCTTTTGATCATTCTGGGTGTTACAGTGGTTGTTATTGCCACGGCAAAGAACCGTGAACGCTCTGCCGAAAATAAAAAGAGGTCCCGTGGAAAGAATGTCCGTGGACGAAAAGTAAGAAGGAGGTAAAGGATGATGAAAACAAAAAAGATTATGATAAGTATTTTTGCAGTCATTTTGATCATGCTCTGTGTGGGAGGAGCATTTCTGGCAGCACAGAATGAGGAGTATTATACTCAGATTGATAACGATAATGTTCAGGAGATCGCGCCCCATGGTGACATGAACTATAAATATACATTACCGGCTTATGACAGCGAAGGAAATGAGAAAGAACTTAAATTTGAAACGAGCCGTGTACTGAAGGAGGATGCATTTATCTGTCTGAAAGTGAACCTGATCCGGGGCGTAGTAGAATGGGAAGAGGTTGAGTATACAGAAATGCCGGGAGAGGTGCAGAAATATTATAGTGAGTAATACTACTTCCAAACAGTGGAGGAGTTGGACGTAAAGTTATAGTCCCGGAGGCGTGAGTGCTTCCGGGACATCGTTTTAAATGTAAAGAAAAAATAAAAGTTCAATAGCATATTTCACCGCAGGAGGACTGTACATCTAGTCCGTCCAGGAAGTTGTTTCCCCACTGGCACATAGCGTCCAGAACAGGAACAATGCTGTGTCCGAAGGCGGTAAGGGAGTAAATGGTCTTTGGCGGTTTTTCCGGAATTACTTGGCGGTGTACCATTCCACAATCCTCCAGGGCGCGAAGCTGCGAGGAGAGCATTTTGGGAGTTGCTTTTGGTATGAGACGCTGCAGTTCCATATAATGCAGGGATTGATCCTTCAAATGCCAGAGAATGAGGGGCTTATATTTTCCGCCGATCAAAGAGAGTGTGGCTTCAACCGGGCAGTTAAACTGAGATTTTTTGTAGTTCATAAATGTGTCCTTTCTTATCAGGTACTATCTTTTAGGGAAGTATCTTCCATAAAAGTGCATTCTTGTGTAAATCTATGTCGGTGATAAAATCAACCTATGGTGATTATAACACACCAAATACATATTAGAAAGTGAGGAATAGATACAATGGATTTCATTAATATTGCAAAGAAACGGCATTCCGTGCGCAGTTATACTTCGCAGAAAGTAGAACCGGAGAAACTGGAGCAGATATTGGAAGCTGCCCATGTAGCGCCTACCGCAGCGAATCTCCAGCCTGTTCATCTGATCGCAGTGCAGAGCGAGGAGGGATTGGCGAAGATCAGTAAGGCTGCCGGCATTTATAATGCACCGTTGGCAATTATCGTGTGTGCGGACCATGAGAAAGCATGGGTACGTCCTTTTGATCAGAAGCAGACCGGGGACATTGATGCTTCAATCCTGACAGACCATATGATGCTGCAGGCAACAGAGCTCGGGCTGGGAACCGTGTGGGTGTGCTATTTCAAGCCGGATGTCCTGCGGGAAGAATTCCAGTTACCGGACAATCTGGAACCAGTCAATATCCTGGTAATCGGATATTCTGCCGACAAACTGGCGGATACGGAGCGTTTTGATACGCAGCGCATCCCGATGGATGAACTGGTTTCATATGAGAAACTTTAGTTGTTTGTGCAGTCCCGAAGGGGCTGCACTTTTATAGTTCCAGAATGTGGGTGAAGGTTTCCTCTAAAATCCATTTAATATGTTCATCTTCTAAAACATAAAAGACGTTCTTGCCCTTTTTATATGATTGGACTAACCGTGCAATTTTCAAAATACGCAGTTGATGGGATACAGCGGATTCTGTAAGCTGTACTTCTTTTGCAAGCGCACTGACACAGTATTGGTGTTTCATTAACTTCCATAGGATTTCCATCCTGGTACGATCGCCCATTGCTTTATGCAGATCAGATAGTTTTTCAAGTTGACTTTTATTAGGGGGAAATAGAGGTTGCTGTTTTTCCATAAGGCTCTCCAGTTCAGACTGTTTGATATATTGAAAATGTGCCGTGTTCCGCAAGGGAAGAGACGGCACATTTTTAGTAGCTATTCTTCGACAAAAACAAATTTCCTTACACGCATGGCACGGATGGCATTCAGGATGGCAATAACGGAAACGCCGACATCTGCAAATACTGCTGCCCACATATTAGCGTAACCGAAAGCCCCTAAAATAAGTACGATGAATTTAATACCTAAAGCGAATATAATGTTTTGGTTGGCTATGCGAAGTGTCTTGCGTGCAATCTTCATCACGGAAGCAATTTTAGAAGGTTCATCTGTCATCAGAACAACATCGGCGGCTTCGATGGCTGCATCTGATCCAAGACCGCCCATTGCAATCCCGACATCGGCACGTGCCAGAACGGGAGCATCGTTAATACCATCACCAACAAAGAGGAGTTTCCCTTTTTCACTTTTCTGCGCTAGTAGTTCTTCGACTCGTTCCACTTTATCTGCCGGTAGAAGTTCAGTATATGCCTGATCTAAGCCAAGGCGATTTGCAACCTTTTTACCTACAGCATCGGAATCGCCGGTTAACATGACTGTTTTGCGGATACCCTCATCTTTTAGAAGATCAACTGCTTTCTGGGCATCGGGCTTGAGTTCATCCTCGATGACAATACACCCCAGATATTTTCTATCACAGGCAAGATATATGACTGTTCCGATAGAAGATGAATCCGTATATCGGATATTTTCTTTCTCCATCAGCTTTGCATTTCCGGCAAGAACTGATTTCCCATCAATGACAGCGCATACGCCATGACCGGGAATTTCCTGAACACTGGAGATCCGGTTACTGTTAATTTTTTTCCCATAAGCCTTTTTGATTGATAAAGAAATGGGATGAGTGGAATAATCTTCTGCATAGGCAGCCAGCTCCAGGAGACGCTCTTTTTGCACATTGACAGGGTGAAGCTCACTGACTGCAAAGGCGCCCTTTGTTAAGGTCCCGGTTTTGTCAAAGACAACGGTTTCAGCGGAGGCCAGAGACTCCAGATAATTGCTCCCTTTCACTAGAACTCCGATTTTAGAAGCCCCTCCGATACCACCGAAGAAACTAAGCGGTATGGAAATCACCAGCGCACATGGACAAGAGATTACGAGAAATGTCAATGCTCTGTAAACCCATGTTCCAAAATCTTGTCCAGTGATCAGCGGAGGCAGGAGAGCGAGTGCAAGAGCGGCAAATACTACCGCGGGGGTGTAATAGCGAGCAAACCGTGTGATAAAGTTCTCTGTTTTTCCTTTTTTATCACTCGCATTCTCCACGAGGTCAAGAATCTTAGCTACAGTAGATTCCCCAAATTCCTTTGTGGTACGGATTGTGAGGATTCCAG
>DWVZ01000080.1 GCA_019119975.1 Candidatus Blautia merdavium
CCAAACACGCCGCCATCCAGAGGATTTAAGGTGTCCTTGTCCTTTTTTAATACAGAAACTTCCGCTTTCTGCCTGTCATTATGGAAGGTACTCTCGCTGAATACGGTTTCCACGTTCTGTCCGGCATAAGACAGTGTTACCGTCTTTTCCTCCCCGGCATTATAGAAATTCTCCGGGGCCTGCACTTCTTTAATAACATAGGTTCCAAGATGGAGGTTTTTCAGCACTGTGGCTCCGTCGGAATCTGTAGTCAGGTTCGCTTTTACCAGATCCCCTTTACTGTAGACTTTCGCTCCATAGGCTGTTACAATATCTACTCCCGCATAGACGTTATACACAGCGCCCTTCTGCCTGCGGCTTTCATAACGGAAGGTTACACCATCATCTGTTATATCCGCTCCAGCCAGCACTTCCCCTTCTTTATAGATAGTCAGTTCCCCAAGCTGTTCCTGATCCGGAACCGTCACCGAAGTCGTCTGGTTTGCCACCAGGTTCACATTATAAGAAGAAGTATTCAGGCGGTATCCGGTTGGAGCCGTGATCTCTTTTAAGTACACGGTATTCTGCGTCTTAATGATTTCTGCTACAGAAGAACCGTTCTGATCGGTTGCCGGCATCTGCGTGATCAGCTTTGTACAGTCTTTATCGCTATAAATGCCAAACACAGCTCCGGCCAGCTTTGCGTCCGAGTGCTTAGAATCTACCTTAATCACTTCCACCTTTGCCAGCTCAATCCACTTCACCGAAAGGCTCACATACTTCTCATCTTCTACGCCTTCTCCAAATACCAGTGCAAGATCCTGTGTATCACTTCCTGTCGTAATCTTATAGGCAGAATAGTCTTTGGTGATACTTCCCTGCATCTTTGCTGACCAGGAACCGGATACATCCTTCGTCTGTGTCAGCGGGGCTGTCAGGTAAAACCGTGTGCCGCCGGAGATGGTTACGTTTGCTCCCGCAGCGCTGACCTTTCCAGTACTGACGTTATGGAGTTTTACCCCATCCGGCAGATCCAGAGTAATCGTCTGCTGGCTGGATGCCTTGAACGTAATTTCTTCTGTCCTCTGCTGTTCGCCGTCCACATAGGCACTTACATTAGCATTGGAAAAGGACATCTCCACATCCGGAATATCCGGCTGGCTCACAGCATAGTTATAAAGTTCCTTTGCCAACGCTTCCCCTGTACTGTTGGTTCCATAGAAGGCATCTTCGCTTCCATTGGCATAGGAGGCTGCCAGATGGGTAACAATAAACCTTTTGCCGGCAGAAAAATCCGTATGGTAATGATTAAAGAAATAGGCCGATCCGGCAGCTTCCGTCCCGTAATAACATACCTTTGCCAGTTCCCGGTTTCCTTCCAGTTTTGTGATCTGGTAAGTACCGCTCCCCGGCCCCGGCTTTGACGGCTGGATACAGTAAGCTGTCGCCGTCACGTTCCCAAAAGACACGGTAAAGGGGGCCGTCACATAGGAGCCAAGCCCATAGTCTGCATAGTAATAATAGCTTCCCTGGGTAATGGTGACAGACTGTGACGCCCTGGCCGCCTGTGCCATGGGAGCCTGTGCCGTAAAGGTAACGCTCTCACCGTTTTCCAGTCCCTGAATATCAATGCCCTGATCCTCCGCCTGGAGAAGCACTTCCCCCAGCGTCAGTCCGCTTTCTTCATCTACTGTTTTCTGATCTTCTGTTTCCTCTAACGCCGCATCCAGAGCATCCTCCGGCAACACTTCCGTACCTTCCGGCAGTCCTGTCTCCGTTTCCTCCATGGTTTCTTCCACTGGCTCTGTCACTGCCTCCGTTGCTGTCTCTGTCTGCGGCTGTGGATCTGCGTCCTCGTCCTCACTATCCGGTTCTTCGCTCTCCCCGCCGGTTCCACTGCCGTCTGCATGGCTCTCCGCCTGTTTCTCCGCCACTGGCTTTTTTACAATAATGTTTCTGCAGATATGGTAAGACGGATGACCGCTTAACGGCTCCACAAAATAGACTGCCCGATAAGTGTCCGCATGGTTCCCGTCATAGTCCTGCCCGGCTTCATTTTTTGCTTCATGGAAAGTCACCCGGACTTTTTCATCATGGATTTCCAAGCCGGAAAAATCCGATTCCACATCAAAACTGCTTCCTGTTTCCACTTCATAATCTTCCGCTGTTACCACTTCTTCTGCATCCAGATACTCCCGCACCGTCTCCATTGCCGGATACTGTGCTTCATATCCTGCCGGCTCCGGCTCTGCGGCATAAGTAACCACCGGCTGTACCACGGAAGTCAGGATCGTCAAAAGCGAAAGCAGACCGGAAAGTATCCTTTTTCCTTTCCCTTTCATCAACTAAACCTCTCTTTCTTTGTTCCTTGACAATATCACTGTGTCCCAAAAGTTCTCCTTACTTTTATCTGTCCATGGCTTCTGCCCTCCTTTCTCCAAATTGCGCTGATAACAGCACATGAATACGGAGAAGCCCATCAAGGGCTTCCCCACATGGTATCTGCTGTTATCCAGCCTGCACCTGGCAGGCTGAAAACTTATTTCTGAGCGTTGCGCCTGTTCTCATTCCAGGCCCGTTCCTGCTCCGGTTCACTTTCCGCAGCGTTTTCTCCTGCAGGGTACGCAAAAAGGCATACTCAACTGCCGGGTATCCGTCTGGACAGGCAATGAAGTTTTCAAGGTTCAGCGAAAGGGAATATAAAAATGTGTCTTAGAACTTCACCCTCTCACCAATAGGAGGTTTCAGAGGGGAAAATATAGGGTGATAAAAAATATTTCGGAATTTTTCCAGAAATGGTATAATTCAGAATCATAGAAAAGATTTTTAATCAAGGGAGATGGCTCCATGGGGAGAAGCAATAAAGTCTGCCCCCGATGCGGCAGAAAAATGAGACAGCAGTTTATCGGCTTGCAGCACTGCAGATGCGGTATGAGCTGGAAAAAAGACCTGGGATTTTTTGAGCGCACCCCGGATATGGTATTCTGTCTCCAGCGTAAAGTAATAAAAGGGAAAGTCAGACAGTACCCTGTGATACGTTTTCAGGAAAACCGCTAACGCCTTTTTATGACAACAGCCACTTTGCGACACCGTGTCGTAAAGTGGCTGTGCTGTATTTTGCAGTAAATCTTTTAAAAGTATCCTCCCATGATCCCCATCGCTTTCAGTTTTTCGTTCAATTCCTTTAAAATCCGCTTTCTCCGGTTGGCAATAGTTTTCCGGCTGCACCCGCAAAGCTGCGCCGCTTCTTTTACCGTCACTTCCTCAAAAAACAGGAGATACAGAAGATAGACGTCTGCCTCCGCCAGTTCTTCCATCACAGAGCGCAGTTTTTCCACACAAAGCTCCCGGATCACCATCTCTTCCGGGCTGTCTGCCCTCCCATCTGGTAGAATTCCTTTCTCCGACAGGGATTCCAGGCTAAATACGCCGTATTTCTGCTTTTTCTCATTCTGGTAGCGCTCCCTCCGCCGGGACTGATACCATTCCAGATAGACCTCCCTGGTGACTTCCACCACAGTCCCATCCCCGGCACGAAGAACATAACATTTCCGCTCCTTTGGGCGTTTCCCTCTCATACGGCGCACCTCCTGGAACTGACTTCTTTACCGGAAAAGATTTCTTCCTGCCCTTCCCGCATCCGCCGCAGCGCCGCCATAAGCGCCTGGGAAACCGCAGGCTGGGAAATTCCCAGTGACCTTGCAATCTCCCACTGGGTTTCCCCATAGTAAAAATACAGGATCACAATATCCCTTTGCCGCTTTGTCAGAAGCCCCATCAGCTCCAAAATCTGCTCTTTTTCGATCAACAGCTCCAGAGGCGGCAATACCGGAGAAGCCAGGAAAAACCATTCCTCGGAAACCGCATGGTAAGAAACGACCTTTCCTTTCCGGCTTGATTCCCGGTTTTTCATCAGACGATCCTCTCCCTCTAACATCAGGCGCACATACCACTCCCGTTCCTCAAAGAAAGCGGCGTCCACAAAAATCTGCCGTCCGTGGTTCTCATAACAATAACCGCCGCAGCCATGTACGGAGAAAACCGTAGTATACTTCCCTACCCGGTAAAGCGCCCAGCCTTCCAAAAACACCAGAAGCTGCACATCCCCTCCATTTTCCATGCTTACCACCCGTTTCCCATGCTCCAGCAAATGCCGGGCCGTTGGAGCCTTTTCCTCTTTCTCCGGTTGTTTTACGATCCACTTTAAATCCTGTAATGTCACCATAACAGCCACCTTTCTGCCCGCAGGCTACGGGCGGCCAGATGGCAGCGCACAGGAATCCAGGTAAAAGGCAGCAAAAAAGGTTTCCGGCACACCCGTTTTTTTTAACGGGAGCCTGAAACTCCTTCTGCCGCCAGATTACCTCTGCGTCTATGTACTTACCAGTACTGCCGGATCGGATCTTTTTCTGGTTCCGTTCGGTTCCGCTTTTCTTCCAGATTTTTTACCCTGTCCTGGTTTTCTTCCATCAGGCTCGAATAATCTCCCATAGCATCATAAGGACAGCTTCTCCGGTAAATCAGATTTTCTTCCCTGGTCAATGTTCCTTCCCTCCTTCCACAATTCCTGTGTCTGTGTTTCCAGTGTATCAGCCGTGCAGAAAAAATCCCTTAGCAGATATGGGGAAATTGCAGCCGGTTCCCCTCATATCTGTGGACCTTTCCATCCGTCCTTTCCCTCCATCCCGTCCATTAGGGCTTTCATAGTCTGGATCACGATCTTCTGTTCTTTTGGTTTCAGCCGCCGGATACGGGCAGCCGTTGTTTCCACCGGATCATTCTCTTTTTCCTTTGCCCTTCTCCCCAGCAGTTCATCAGCGTCCGTGTCCAGAACTTCCACCAGCTTTGCGAAAATCTCTACGGACATCGCCGCCTGCCCTCCCTCGATCCGGCTCACTGTGTTGACACTGATATCGGCTTTCTCCGCAAAGGTTTCCTGGGATAAATGGCTGTCTTTCCTCTTCTGCCGGATACGTTCCCCCAACTGGATCAGCCTCTGCGATCCCGCACGGTTCCCCAACACAGTCCCTCCTTCCATGATGGATTTTTACTTTGCGACACTGTGTCGCAAAGTACTCCTGCCATAAAGACAGAAAAAAGCAGCCAGGTATATGGACTTAGCTGCTTTCGTAACTCTCTCATTCACTTGTTCTTCTTCCGTAAAATTTCACACGGCTTTTGCCCTCATAAGCCTTGAGATCCCGGCGAAAACCGTTTTCACCAGGTAAAAGGCTGCCATCAAAAGACGCCAGACTAGGGCGAACCCGCCAATCACGCCGCCAACCAGCAGATTGAATACAAACATCCCCACTGTGCCGCCAATATCAAAGCCTTTCGGGATGATCCACAGGAACATCTTATGTACGCCAAAGGGGATTCCCATAAATATCCACAATTTCAGGTAATCGCACTGCCCGTTTTCCACACAGAAAGGATAAAACAGCGCCGCCAGGATTGCCGCTGCCCCTACCGGAACAACCACTTTTCTTACAAACTCATACATCTTAGCCACCTCCGTACAGATCATGGTTCACTTCCGCCTGATAGTAATGGTTCATCGTCATAGACGAATTATAAAGCGTCGTCAAAAGATACGCCCGGATATTCGCCACTTTGGACGTATTCCGGTGCAGGCTGAACAGGACATACTCGATATGGGAATACGTCAGCTTTAAAAACCGGCTCTTAACCACGGACACCGGCTTGTCCATGCCGCCGATTCGCACCATACTTTCATCCGGCAACATCAGGATCTCCACCATCAGCTCAATAAGCTCGCCCACGTCCTCTCCTTCGCCTTTCTCTACAAAACCCTCATAATCCACATTTACCCGTAAGATTTCCCGATAGGTTTCCATCCGCTCCATCATATCACTGTTAATAGGGCACACTTCACCTGCGGAGAAGGATAGATTAGATTGGATAGGATCAGTCTCTCTATAATCAGTCTTGTTAATATCAGTATTATTACAGTTTGATTTTGGAACTTCTTGAGTTTTGATTTTCATACTTCCAGAAGTTCGATTTTCACATTTCTTGAAATTTGATTCTGGAACTTCTTGAAGTTCGGTTTTCATACTTCCAGAAGTTTGATTTTCATACTTCTGGAAATCCGATTCTGGAACTTCCTGAAATCCGCTTTTCATACTTCTTGAAGTTTGATTTTCATACTTCTGCGTATTTCCGGCATTTTCCGCCTCTATTTCTCCACTTTCCGAGTCCAGGCACTCCTTGATCATAAAGTTTTTCACGTAGATCACGTTGGGTTTCCCAAGACCAAGCCGCTTTTTCTCGATCAGGCCGATCCCCTTTTCCGAGTCCAGTTCTGCAATATTTTTTATCGCTTTCTGACGCCCGCAGCCCAAAAGTTCCATGATTTCTTCCACAGTAAAAATAATATATACCCGGTCTTTCTCGTCAAACCAGCGGTTCTTAATGCTAAGGCTCATACGGTCTAACATCAGACCGTATAGAACCTTTGCTTCACAGGAAAGGGATTTAAAACATTCTGCGGTAAACAGCACTTTCGGGACACGGTAAAAGCTATACTGTTCCGCTTCCATTCCACGGAAATAATCAAACTGTATTTCCTGCATCTGTTTCCTCCTCCTTTTCCTGTTTCCATTGTTCCAGAAGCGAATAGATCACTTCCTCAATCTGCGTTTTCGTATATGCCGGCGGGAAGTAATCCCGGATCTTCTTTGAAGAGATCGTTACGCTCTGGTCGCCGTTCTCTTTCTTTACCAAAAGCGCATAGATACTTCCTTCTGACAATGTTCCTTCCTCACTCATAGCTTTGAGCTGTCCTGCCTGTGCCGGAGATGGATAAGCACCAATGTTCCCCGCTGCTCCCAGCACCATCTCCTGTTCTTCCGGCTTCAGAAAGGATAAGCGTTCCCCGGCTATTATCGCAATCTTGCCTGTATCCACCAGCTCCAGAAGCCCATCAATCAGGCTTGCAAGCCGGATATATCTCTGCACTGTCCGTCCGCTGTCCCCGGCTTTCTCTCCCACGACGTCTGCCGTGTGTTTGTCTCCTTTGCTTCCCTGGTGTTTCAGCGCCTCATATTTCATCTTATAAGCCCTGGCTTTCTCGCTGGGCAGAAGGTTTTCTCTCTGGATATTGGTGTCTACCATCAACACGGTGGCAGCGTCATCGTCCAGATCCCGGATAATGACCGGCATCTCTGCCTTTCCTGCCAGCTCACATGCCCTCCATCTCCGGTGTCCTGCCACCACCTCATATCCGTCTATACAGGGACGCACAATTCCCGGCTGGATCACGCCGTGCTGAATGACACTTTCCACTGTCTCCTGCATTTTTTCATCATCCAGTACCTTAAACGGATGGTTTTTAAAAGGCCGGAGCTGGCTCAATGGAACAGTGGTATAAGTTCCCTCCACATTGTTATCTTCTGCTCCAAACAGTTCGTCATAGGAAGTCAGCCTGATCTTTTCCGCACTCTTACTTTTCATCTGCAAGCACCTCCCCGGTCAGGTGTCGGTATCCCTCTGCCACAATTCCTTTCGGATCGTGAAGATAGATACTCTTTCCCTCCGCTGTTGTCTCCGCCGCCCGTACAGACATCGGGATACAGTTCTCAAAGATATGGATGTTATTGCCGTATACCTCACGGATCTGTTCGGAAATATCCCGTGCGAAGTTTGTCCGGCGGTCAACCTTTGTCAGCAGAATCCCCAGAATGGACAGCCTGGGATTCAGCCGTCTATGTACCTTGCCAATAGTCTTGATAAGCTGCTGCAGACCCTTTACCGGAAGATAAGCCGCCTCCACCGGGATCAGCACACTGTCCGCTGCTACCAGGGCATTGATGGTGATCATTCCCAAAGAAGGCATACAATCAATCAGGATATAATCATATCCGGCTTTTATCCCGTCCAGGTACAGGCGAAGCACCTGCTCCCGGCTCATCACATTTACAAGGGAAGTTTCCAGTCCGGCAAGTTCGATGTTGGCAGGAATAAAGTCAATCCCTTCCTCATGGTGGATAATCCCCTCTCCCGGCTCCACATCCTCGTCATTGATAACTTTCTCCATGATATTGACTAAAGTTACATCCAGTTCATCCGGCTCCCGGATGCCTAAACTCACTGCCATGCTGCCCTGGGCGTCTGCTTCCACCAGAAGCACCTTTTTGCCGGCTCTTGCCAGACCGATACCTAAATTTACACACGTCGTTGTTTTTCCGACACCGCCCTTTTGGTTTGCGATTGCGATAGTTCTGCACATATATCTTACCTACCTTTCTTCCTCTTTCTTTTCTTTCTTTTCTGTCTTTTCCACTTCCGCATAGGAGCGGAAATATCGGTTTGTCCCCTTATTAGAAAATATCTCCGATACGGAGAGAACCCGGATCTCCGGGTGGCTCTTCAGCAGACGTTTAAACCAGCGAATATCCTTCACGGTTCCTTGCAGCCTAATCTTCAGCATAAAACATCTCCTCCCAATCCACATAGAAACAGTAATCCGGATAGCGGATTTTGATCGCTTCCCAAAAATATTTAGCGTCCCCTGTGCAGAATATATCGCTGACGGAATAAAGCCGTGTCTCTGTGATCTGCTCCTCTGTATCGTCATATTCATCCGTTGTCGGCGTCCCATCTGTATAGAGATTAAATGCCAAACGGACAATCTTCTCGCTTCCGCTGGTCTGCCAGCCTTCCTGCAGACACTCCGGCTTTATAAATCCTGTTTTAAAATCATAGATCCTGTTTACATTTTGTCTGGTATCTTCTGACAGTCCCAAGCAATAGACAAGTGTTTTATGGTAAGTATCCTGAGACGGGCATTTTGGAAGATAGGTGTTGTAAAATTTCTCATGTTCTTTGTTCTTAAAAATAATTTTTCTTTCCTGTTTTGCTCCTATCGCTGTGTTCTTTGTCATCTGATTTTCCTCCACTATTAATTTGCTAATTTAACTCGTCATTCACCATTTTCAGATATAATCCGTCCAAAAACTCTCGCTTAATATCTAGCGTCTGTTTCTGCCATGTATCGTTTTCGGCATGAGTACCATTCCATAAATCTTCTGCCACATTTCTCCTCAGATGCCAGTATAACTTACATCTTCGGTCAATCTTTTGTTTCTCTTTATCCGCCACAGAATTATCGGCGCTGAAAAACTTATATACAGATATTCTCAAGGCAAGTGCCATCTGACACAGAGCATATATTGGAATTTTATTCATGCGCCGGCATTCAGCATTAGTAAGCCATGTATATACCGTTCCTTCTGGTGAACCTGTCGCCTTACATATCCACTGAACTTTTTTCTTCCTATGAATCCCAGCATTTTTCAACTCATGATTAACACTCTGGATCAAATTTTTTTTATCTGTGTTCTGGTGAAGTTCTGTCAATTTGATAATTTCTTTTTCCAATTTCATTTTCCCTTGCTCCTAACGCTGTACTTTTTAACCTTTGTTCTTCCTCCAACTTATAATTTTTTGACCATAACAAAAAGGACACCCTTCTAAAATTTCTTTTAGAAAAGTGTCCTCATAATACGAATTATTGATTTGGATTAAAACGAACTCTTTAAAATCATTTATTATGGCTCGTTAAGAAAGTTTAATTTGTCGTACTCTTGTCGTACTATACCACAAAAAGCCTTCTTTTCGGAGTCTTCTGCAAAAATTTAATACAGCTTCGCACCTGCCGGAATCCTGTCGTCCACCATCAGAAGATTTAAGCCTTCTCTTCCATCTTCCTCATGGACTGCTGAGATCAGCATACCCTCGGAATCAATGCCCATCATCTTTCTGGGCGGCAGATTTACGATTGCAATACAGGTCTTTCCAACCAGTTCTTCCGGCTCATAATACTCGTGAATACCGCTTAAAATCGTGCGTTTCCGGTCTGTTCCATCATTCAAAGTGAACTTTAAAAGTTTCTTAGACTTCGGAACTGCCTCACACGCCTCAACCTTTACGGCACGGAAATCTGACTTGCTGAAAGTGTCGAAATCAACCATTTCCTCAAAGAGCGGCTCAATCTTCACATTGGAAAAATCAATTTTTTTAGCCGGTTTTTCCTCTGCTGCAACAGATTTTTCCGCCTTAACCTCGCCCTTTTTCGGGTCAAGTGACTTCATTGTGGGGAACAGCAGTACGTCCCTGATTGCTGCACTGTCCGTCAACAGCATACACATTCTGTCGATACCGAAACCAATACCACCAGTAGGCGGCATACCGATCTCCAGCGCATTGAGGAAGTCCTCATCTGTCGTATTCGCTTCTTCATCTCCCTGTGCCAGAAGTTCTTCCTGGGCTTTGAATCTGGCTCTCTGGTCAATGGGATCATTTAACTCAGAATAAGCGTTTGCCATTTCCCAGCCGTTCATGAAGAACTCGAAACGCTCCGTATACTCCGGATTTTCCGGTTTTTTCTTAGTCAGAGGAGAAATCTCCACTGGATGATCCATGACAAAGGTCGGCTGGATCAGATGCTCTTCTGCAAAAGCCTCGAAGAACAGAGCCAGAATATCGCCCTTCTTGTGGCGTTCCTCATACTCTACCTTATGCTCTCTCGCTGCTGCTCTGGCTTCCTCCAGTGTATGGATCTCATTGAAGTCCACGCCTGCATATTTCTTAACAGCGTCAACCATAGTAATTCTCTCAAACGGTTTGCCCAGATCCATCTCCACGCCATTGTAAGTGATCTTGGTAGTTCCCAGGACATCCTGTGCCACATGGCGGTAGAGGTTTTCTGTCAGGTCCATCATGCCGTGATAATCGGTATATGCCTGATACAGCTCCATCAGGGTAAATTCCGGGTTATGTCTGGTATCCAGACCTTCATTTCTAAAGACTCTTCCGATTTCATAGACTCTTTCCAGTCCGCCTACGATCAGTCTCTTTAAGTACAGCTCAAGAGAAATACGCAGTTTGAAATCCTCATCCAGTGCATTGAAATGAGTCTCAAAGGGACGTGCGGCAGCGCCGCCGGCATTTGCCACCAGCATAGGGGTCTCCACTTCCAGGAAGCCCTGTCCGTTCAGATAGCTGCGGATGCTGGCAAGGATCCTGGAACGCTTGATAAAGGTATCCTTTACATCCTCATTCATGATCAGGTCTACATATCTCTGGCGGTAGCGCAGGTCTGTGTTGGTAAGACCATGGAATTTCTCCGGCAGGATCTGCAGACTCTTGGAAAGAAGTGTCACTTCAGTGGCATGGATGGAAATTTCACCTGTCTTTGTCTTAAACACTTCGCCTTTGATGCCCACAATGTCGCCGATATCCAGTTTCTTGAACTCTTTATAGGGTTCTTCCCCTACATTGTCTCTTGCCACATAAGACTGGATACTTCCCTGCAGGTCCTGAACATTGCAGAAAGAAGCCTTTCCCATAACACGTTTGGACATCATACGTCCTGCTATAGAAACAGTCTTTCCCTCCAGCTCCTCAAAAGCGTTTTTAATTTCCATGCTGTGATGGGTCATATCATACTTCATAATCTGGAACGGGTCTTTGCCGTTTGCCTGGAGCTCTGCCAGTTTGTCCCGGCGCACCTTTAATAACTGGTTTAAGTCCTGTTCCTGTCCTTTCTTCTGCTGTTCTGCCACTTTGTACACTCTCCTTATTCTCTTTAAATATTTCTTTCGATTTCCAGAACTTTATATTCCATAATTCCCGCAGGCATTTCCACAGAGACGGTGTCTCCTTTTTTCGCGCCGATGAGGGCTCTTCCTACCGGTGACTCATTGGAAATCTTGCCTTCCAGGCTGTTTGCTTCTGTTGAACCAACGATCTTGAATTCGATCTCTTCATCAAATTCCACATCGTAAACCTTTACTTTGCAGCCTACGCTGATCTTGTCCAGGTCTACTTCATCTTCTACCACGACTTCTGCGTTTTTCAGGATCTTTTCGATTTCTTCGATCCTGGCTTCGATGTCTCTCTGCTCATCCTTTGCTGCGTCGTACTCTGCATTTTCGGATAAGTCTCCCTGTTCTCTGGCTTCTTTGATCTTCTCTGCCACTTCTTTTCTCTTGTACACCTTTAAGTCGTGAAGTTCCTCTTCTAATTTTGTCAGTCCTGCGTAAGTCAGTATTGTTTTCTTTTCTTCCATTTTAATTCTACACCCTTTCTCCTATAATTGAACAGGCACGGTATTTCTGCCCTGCCTGTACAAATATCGCTTTCAACAGTCCTAATATTATAAATAATAGATATGCCGATGTCAAGGGAAATACCACCCAAACCCGCATACTTTCTATCTTTTTACACTTTTTT
>DWVZ01000081.1 GCA_019119975.1 Candidatus Blautia merdavium
GATGTAGCATATGGTGTAATGCAGGTGATTTCATGGTTCATCTTTTTGTTTGGTGTGATCAACCTTATCAATACAACACTTTCCAATCAATATTCGCGCAGACAAGAAAATAGCGTGTTGCGCTCGATTGGGTTAGCGCCGAAACAATTAGCGCAAATGACGGTATGGGAAGGAATGGTGTATGTGGTTAGCAGTATTTTGCTTATGCTTGCCATTGGACTGCCAATTACGCTTCTGGTATGGAGAAAATTCAGTATCAGTGCTTACGCTGGACGAATCCTTCCTTACGAATTTCCATGGTTGCAGATGGGAGTATATGTAGTAGTACTTGTGACAGTAGAGCTTATTTTATCTGTTTGGACAATCCGCAGACAGAAAAAACAATCCCTGATTGAACAAATGCGGTCAATGGAATAAGAGAAAAGTGCTTTTGCTGAAAAGTGTGGAACATTTCGGCAAAAGCATTTTTTATGGAAAACATTTTTTCCTGAAAGAAAATAGGATATAATCAATCTATGTTTTGGAATGATGAACATCAGAAAAACGGTATTTAGGACATTTCTGCAACATTTGAGGTTTAAAATAACGACAAGTTTAGAAGATGGGAAAGGAAGAATCTGGATTGAGGAAATTTTAATTGTAGAAGATGACAAAGTATTAAATAAAACGCTGGCTTATAATCTTACTGCAGATGGTTATGAAGTAACCTCTGCATACAGTTTTCAGGATGCAGTAGAACGATTGAAAAAGAGTGAATTTGATATTGCTCTGTTGGATATTAATCTGCCGGATGGGAACGGTCTGCATTTATGTGATGAGATCAGAGGAAGAGGGCAGCATACCTATATTATGTTTATCACAGCAAATGATAAAGAAGGTGATATGCTGAAAGGCTATGAAGCCGGATGCACAGATTATATTACAAAACCATTTTCAGTGATGGTTCTCTGCAAAAAGGTAGCCGCTGTTTTTGCAAATATGGAATTGCGGACACCAAAGCATGACGTGTTTGAGGATGAAGTTTTGAAAATTGATTTTTCCGAACAGAGTGCGGTTCTGGAAGGCAAGGCGATAGAGTTTACACCCAAAGAATATCGTACCTTATTTTTGTTTGTAAAAAATCCGCACATTATATTAACGAAGCGGCAACTGATTGAGAAATTGTGGGATATTGATGGGGATTTTATCGATGAGCATACGCTTACTACGATTATCAGCCGCATTCGCAAAAAGATTGAAACGGATGAGCGAAAATACATTAAAACTGCCTACGGAATGGGGTATCAATGGATAGGCGGTGAATCACGATGAAATTACAGAATTTATCAACCAGAACTTTTCTGCGGCTGATCGTGGGAGGCGCTTCTCTGACCTCGATTCTTTTGTTGTTCCTCCTTTATGTTTTCACAAAAGATATAAGGGTGATACTTGGCGGTTTCAGTGTAATGATTCTTCTATTTTTCTGGGGTGTAATCTTTTTGCATTATTTTCAAAAGAAACTATCAGTATTTACAGATGGACTATGCCGGACATTAGATGAAATGATGGATAGTACCGTTCGTCCGCAGATAAATTATGAAGCGGAAACGCTGTTAGCGCGCATCAGCCATCGCCTGGAAAGGCTATATCGTGTGATGCAGGAAACCAGGCATAAAGTAGAAGAAGAAAAAGCAGAATTGGGGTGGTAGGAGCTTGCTTGCTGGCAACAGCAATTCCGTTGCGTAGAATTTCAAAGATCAACATTGTGGATTCAATTGTAACCATTGAACTGTAAGTATTATAATATATTTTTTGTTTTAGGACATTTCAGTGACATTTGTGTTTTACAATATTTTTTAAAAAGAGAAGAAACTCTCTTATGTGCAGGGAGGGATAATTGTGAACGAATGTCATATTACACGAAATAAATAAAGAAATGTGTATCATGCCCACATTTATTATGAAGGAAATCATAAAGGTGATAAAAGAAAATAAATGCAGATAAGGAAAAATTTAACTATCCATATATATCGCACAGACCTTTCCGATACGGTGATGTTTATTGGATTATGGAGCATCAATTACAGGAATTGGAAATAAATGGGGATCATCAAGGACAACATCGAGTATGAACACCTTTGCCAGTACGCCAAGGGGATTGACCGGGATATGCTGGACGAGATCGTGGACTTGCTGGTGGAAACCGTATGCAGCGCCCGAAAGACCATCCGCATTGCCGGGGACGATTACCCCGCCGAGCTGGTGAAATCCAAGCTGATGAAACTGGACAGCTCTCACATTGAATTTGTCTTTGACTGTATCAGCAAAAACACCACGGAAATACGGAACATCAAAAAATACCTGCTGGCGGTTCTGTTCAACGCCCCAAGCACCATCAACGGCTATTACACGGCGCTGGTGGCCCACGACATGAACACAGGCAGTTGGGGAACCCCGCAAAATCGGTGATTTTGTAGGGAGAGGAGGAACAGCGAAATGAGCGAGCTTTTCACGCTTGCGTGGAAACAAGCGATATGGAGCTTGTGACGACGAGAAAGGAGGACGGCCCTATGAAACAGGGTGCTTTGATTTTTGACGAGCAGACAGACCGCTACGACATCCGCTTTGACCTTGCGGACTATTACGGCGGCCTGCACTGCGGAGAAACTTTTGATGTGATGGTGGGCGGCAGATGGAGGCCGACCCGCATTGAGATGGCCGAGAATTGGTATCTGGTGGGAATCCATGCCGACGACCTCTCCGGCCTGCGGGTGCGGATTTAAGCCATTCGCCTGCCTGCTGACTTTCCAAAGGAGGGATAGCAGTTGCAGGAAGAAGTAGACCAGAAAACCATAGCGTTAGCGGTTAAGACGGGCAAGCTCACCGCCCAAGTGCTGCAAGCGGCCATCCGAAAATATCTGGCCGCCCGGCAGAAAGGGACGGGCAAGGCCCATCACGGCCAGCAGAGCTTACGGCAGCTCAAAAAGGACGGTTCCGCCCTGTCCAACATTGAGATCACCGACGCCAACATTGGCTTATTTAAGCCCTGCGCCAAGAAATACGACATTGATTTTACCCTACGGAAAGACCGCACCACCCATCCACCCCGGTATATCGTGATCTTCAAATCCAAGCAGGCGGACAATCTGGAACAGGCGTTTAAGGAGTTTACAGCCAAGAAGCTCAAACAGCAGGAACGCCCCTCCATCCGAAAGACCCTTGCCGTCCTGAAAGAAAAGGCGGCGGCCAGAAGCAACCAGCAGGCCAAGGAGAAAATCAAGGAAAGGGGGCTGTCACGATGAAGCCGGAAATGAAAAAGCTGATAATCGCTAACCTGCCCTACCTGCTGTTTGTGTACCTGTTCGACAAGCTGGGACAGACCTACCGGCTGGTGGCTGGGGCGGACTTGTCGGAAAAGCTGCTGCACCTTGCGGACGGCTTTTCCCTTGCCTTTGAAAGCGCCGCCCCCAGCTTCCACCTGTTCGATCTGGCGGTGGGCGTGGCCGGTGCGGTGGCACTGCGGCTGATGGTGTACTGCAAAACAGACGCCGACGACACCGCCCCGGAGCCTGGGCGTGAACTGCCGGAGATCACCGAGGGACAGACCTTTGACAAGGTAACTGCCGCCGTCACCGAGCATTTCACCGCACCGCCAAAATACTACACGGAAGATACCCTGCTTTCCGCCATGGAGCGCGCCGGTGCGGACGATCTGCCGGAGGACGCCGAGCGGCAGGGATTGGGAACCCCGGCCACCCGCGCTTCCATCTTAGAAAAGCTGGTGCAGATGGGCTTTGTGGAGCGCAGGGGCAAACAGCTACTTCCCACCAAGGACGGCCACAACCTTGCCTGCGTGCTGCCGGAAGTGCTGACCTCTCCCCAGCTTACGGCACAGTGGGAAACGGAACTGACGGCCATTGCCAAGGGGCAGGCCGACCCGGAGGGCTTCATGGCTGGCATTGCAGAAATGACAAGGGGCCTGATTGCAAACTATTCCCAGATCAGCGAGGACGCACAGAAGTTGTTTCAAACCGGGCGTGTGGTTATCGGCAAATGTCCGCGCTGCGGGGAAAGCGTCTACGAGGGCAAAAAGAACTACTACTGCGGAAACCGAAGCTGCCAGTTTGTCATGTGGAAGAATGACCGATTTTTTGAGGAACGGGGCAAGGCGTTCACTCCGAAGATCGCCGCCGCACTGCTTAAAGACGGAAAGGCAAAGGTAAAGGGCCTGCGCTCCATGAAAACCGGCAAAACCTATGACGGGACGGTGCTTTTGGCTGATACTGGCGGCAAGTATGTGAACTACCGCGTGGAACAGAGGGGCAAGAACTAAAAACAGCAAGCATAGGGAGTGTAGCCACACTCCCGGCAAAATCCCTGACCCGGCGCACCTGCCGGGCCGGGGATTTTCTCTTTGGGGAAGCCCTAAACCCCTTGTATCCAGCAAATTTACAATTCATCTATTCCAAGATACACCATGTCATAGTATAATAAAGCCAACGATAATATCCATTTGAGGTGATAAGTGTGAAAATATTAGTTAGTGCTTGTATTATGGGAGTGGATTGTAAATACAATGGAAAAAATAACAAAAATCTGGCAGCTATCAACTACTTAAAAGATAAAGAAATTATTTGCATTTGTCCAGAGCAATTAGCAGGTATGGCTACTCCCAGACCTTGTGCAGAGATTGTGAATGGTGTAGTAACAGACGAAAATGGAAATGATGTTGATTTGGAATATAAACGAGCAGTATCAATGGCATTATCCAAAATTCAACATGAAGATATTGAGTTAGCTATACTACAATCCAGAAGTCCTACCTGCGGAGTAAATCAAATATATGATGGTAGCTTTACCGGAAAATTGATTTCTGGAATGGGATTGTTTGCAAAGGCATTAAAAGAACGAGGCATCAAAGTTATTGATGTTGAAGAAGTAGAAAGCTTTAATTTGTTAGACTGTCCCCAGCTTCAATCAATCTAACCCAAACTTTCAAAATTGAATATCAGCCGCTTATTATCGGCCCACCCAGCAGGAAATTTTTCAAAGGTTTCCTGCTTTTCTTATGCCATTTTTCAGAAAGGATGTGAACCCGAAATGTCTTACAGCTCCTACGACCACGACGATTTAGAACCGGCCAGCACCATGCGGATCGAGCGCCGGATTTACTTTGAAAGCGGCAAGGCCGATCTCTCCGAAATGGTAAAGCTGCCCCTTGCGGAGCTTCTTTCCCTGCGGGCGGAAAGCGCCGCCGCAGAACAGGAAGTGTTTGACCGCCTGAAAGAACAGGCCGCCGCATGGGAGGAACAGGCCGGAAGAACCCTGTTTCTGGACAAAGCCCTTGAATATGCCCGGACGCTTCCCGTTACCCATACCGCAAACCAGTGGGAGGCCCCGGACGAGTACCGCCATATCCGCAGCAACATGGTCTACCAGATGGATTACTCCATTTCCGAGAATACCCGGTATGACAGCGCCGCCCAAAAATCCGTTCCCTACTCGTGGACGCTCCGCTGGGGCCTTTATACCAACGCGCCCCACGGAAACCAGCGGGAAAAGATCGCCGGACAGGATCGGAAAGTCTTTGCCAGCCGGGAAGAACTGGACAAGTACCTGAATGGCCGGATCAAAGCCCACGAACATTACTTTACCGAAATTTCCCCGGCCATCCCCAAGGAATACGCCGACTGCTTTAAGGTCAACGGCTGCCTGCTCCCCGGCTACACCATTGAGGGAGAGGAACCGGCAAAAGCCGCAGAGCTTCCCGCGCAGGAAGAAACCGCGCAGCCGCAGCAGACCACAACCACCCCGGAAAGGAGGGAACCCGTGAACGAAGTATTTTCTATTTTTCTTGATAACCGCGCCGAAGCGCAGACCGGCGGGCCGCATGGGTACTGGCTTTCCCTGCCGACTACCGCCGAACAGGTACAGGAAGCCCTAAAGGAAATCCACATTACCGCCGACAACAAGCAGGACTTGTTCATTGGCGGCTTTTCCACCCCGGAGGGAAAACCGCTGGAACTGCCGGAGGATTTAATCAGAGCCGCCAGCGTGGACGAACTGAACTTCCTTGCTGCCCAGCTTCAAAAGCTGGACGCCGTGGAGCTGGCGGAGCTGAACGCCGCCATGCAGTCCCCGGCAAAAATGCAGACCATTGGGCAGTTTTTGGACTACGCCGAAAACACCGATTGTTTTGTCTTAATCAACGCCAAGGACAACCGCAGTCTGGGGGAATATTACCTGAATGATTCCGGGCTGTTTGTTGTCCCCGACCCGTGGAAACCGGCCATTGACACCGACCGGCTGGGAAGTTTTATCGCAAGCGAGGAACAGGGAACCTTTACCGATTACGGCTATATCCTGCGAACCAGCGACGAATGGCAGCGTGTCCATGAGGGCCAGCCAGTGCCGGGACAATACCGGGTGATGGCCTATCCTGCGCCGGAAATTCTGCGGGAGGAAAGCAAGGTGCAGCCGGAGGCGGCAGCCCCCGCAAAGGCCCCGCAGCCTGTCACCCCCATTCTCTTAAACGGCCAGAACAGCGCCGAGCGCATGAAAGAGATCACCGACCGGCTGCAAACCGGCATACAGGAGCTTTTCGAGAGTGAACGCTATAAAGCCTATCTTACCACCATGTCCAAGTTCCACAGTTACAGCTTCAACAACACCCTCCTGATCGCCATGCAGGGCGGACAGCTTGTGGCGGGTTACAACAAGTGGCGGGACGATTTTCACCGCAATGTGAAGAAAGGCGAAAAGGCCATCAAGATACTGGCCCCGGCCCCGTTCAAGGCGAAAAAGGAAGTGCAAAAGCTGGACGCACAGGGCAGGCCGGTGATGGAAAAAGACGGAAAGCCTGTTACCGAAGTACAGGAAATACAGGTTCCGGCCTTTAAGATCGTTTCTGTCTTTGATGTGAGCCAGACCGAGGGGGAACCGCTGCCCTCTATCGGCGTGGAAGAACTGACCGGCAGCGTGGAACGCTACGGGGAATTTTTCAAGGCGCTGGAACAGACCTCCCCGGTTCCCATTGGTTTTGAGGACATTCCGGGCGGTTCCCACGGCTACTACCACCTGACGGAAAAGCGGATCGCCATTCAGGAGGGCATGAGCGAATTACAGACCCTAAAGACAGCCATCCACGAGATCGCCCATTCCAAGCTCCACGCTATCGACCCGGAAGCCCCGGCCATTGAGCAGGCCGACCGTCCCGACAGCCGCACCCGCGAGGTGCAGGCCGAAAGCGTGGCCTATGCCGTCTGCCAGCACTACGGGCTGGACACCTCCGACTATTCCTTTGGCTATGTGGCCGGTTGGAGTTCCGGCAAGGACTTGAAAGAGCTGAAAGCCTCCCTTGAAACCATCCGGGCCACCGCCCATGAACTGATTACCACCATTGACGGCCACCTTGCCCAGCTTCAGAAAGAACGGCAGGCCCAGCTGGAACAGGCCGCCGAGCAGCCAGACCCGGACAGCGCATTTTCCAAGTTGCCCCCGGAGCAACAGCAGGAAATGACCGACAGCGTAAAAGCCATGCTGCAAACCCTCATTGAAGCGGATTTGAAATCTACCGGCGAAGTGTCGCAGGGAACCAAGGAGGCAGCGCAGGCGCAGGGCTTTACCATTGCCGGGGATGGAACGCTGGAACAGGCCAAAGCCCCGCAGGAGGCCGCCTACCGTCTGGAAAGCGGCGATTACCTGTATATCCAGACATCGGAAACCGGCTATGACTACACACTGTACGGCCCCGACTACAAGGAATTGGACGGAGGCCAGCTTGACAATCCCGACCTGTCCCTTGCGGAAGCCGGAAAAGAAATCCTTACCATCCATGAGCTACCGGCTGGGACAAGGGAACCCCTGACCGGCAACAGGCTGGACGGTTTTCTGGAAGCAACCGAACAGGCCAACGCCATTCCCCAGCCGCAGGCGTGGAACGGGATCGACGGCCTTTTGAATGGAAAGCCGTTCATGCCGGAGGCGTCCCCGGCTGACCGGGCCGCCGCCCTGATTGAGCTGGCGGAGAAAAACGCCCCGCGTCTGGGCAGCGAGGAACGGCAGTTGATCGTGGCCTATGCCGAGGCCGTGGGCGATACTGACAAGGTGATCGGGCTTATCAACCGTCTGTGTGAACAGGGCTACGAACTGCAAAAGGGCCAGATGGATTCCTTTGTGAAAAGCGAGATTGAAAGTGAGATTGCCGTTGCCAACGCCCAGCGGCAGATTGCGCAGAATCCGGCAGCGGAGCCGGTTGTCACGATTCTTTGGAGTGAAAGCCCCCATCTGAAAGACGGCCAGCAAATGCCGCTGCATGAAGCCGAGGCCGTTTTCAAGGAGCTGGACAGCGCCAGACGCCATGAACGGGAGCAGCCGGGCTATACGGGCCATTGGTACGACAAGACCAAGTTCCGCATTGACTTTACCATGCAGGGCCAGCCGGATAGCTACGAGGGGCGGCAGGACTTTGGCGATGGGGACGGTTCCCTGATCCAGCATATCCGGGGCTACCACGAATACTACGCACAGGATGAAAGCTGGAAAAACCATGTGCTGCACCATGAGGGGCCGGAGGCATGGGAGGCGGACAAGGCCCAGCGGGATATGCTGCTGCATGAGTTCGTCCCGTATATGGAGCTGCATTGCAATCTGGCCGCTATGGAGCAGGAGGCCCGGCATCCCCTGCGATCCGGGGAAACCCTGACGCCGGAACAGACCGCTTATTTCAACGCGGTTTTGGACTATGTAAAGGAGTGCCGCCCGCTTCTCAATCAGGGCCAGTACCATTTGCTGGAGCCGCCGCAGCTTGCCGACTTCGACCAGAGCTTGCAGGACTACAAAAAACAGATCGAGGCAGAGCTGGAACAGGAGGCCGCCGCTGCCGGGCTGACGGTGGAGGAATATGTTGCCTCTGATTATGAAGCACCAGCGCAGCCCAACTTTTCCATCTACCAAGTGCCGCCCGGCCCGGAGGGGCGCGACTTCCGCTATCGTTCCTATGAGGACTTGCAGGCGGACGGGCTTTCGGTGGACAGGAAGAATTACCAGCTTGTCTACACCGCGCCGCTGGACAAGGACACCACACTGGACGAGATTTACCGCCGCTTCAACATAGAACATCCCTCCGATTACAAGGGACATTCCCTCTCTACGGGGGATATTGTGGTGTTCCGGCAGGATGGAAAACAGACCGCCTACTATGTGGACGAGGGAGCCGACTACCGGCAGGTGCCGGAGTTTTTCGCCCAGCCGGAAAAGCAGCTCACGCCTGACGAGTGCATGACCGGCGAACAAATCCAGACGCCAAGGGGCCGTTTCTATCTGACCGACAGGAGCCGTGAACAGATGGAGGCCGCCGGGTATGGATTCCACCACCAGTCGGAGGACGGCAGGTATCTCATTATGGCAAACGGCACAAGGGCCTTTGCCATCCCCGCCCAGCCGGAAAGCCATATCAAGACGGCGGAAATGTCCACCGAGCAGAACTACAACATGATCGACGGCATGATGAACAATGCCCCGTCTATGGAGGAACTGGAAGCAAGGGCGAAAGCCGGGGAACAGATTTCCCTTTTGGATGTGGCCGAGGCAGCCAAGGCGGAGGCCAAAAAGCCCAAGCAGACCCGAAAGACGACGCAGAAACAAAAGAAACCGTCCATCCGGGCGCAGCTTGCCGCCGCCAAGGAGGAACAGAAAAAGAAGCCTCCGGCGCGGGAAAAATCAAAAGAAATGGAGGTATGAGGAATGTATTTCACCGTGGAAGAAGAAAACCTGATCTGTCTGTACCACAACGCCGACCGCCGCAGGACGGCGGCAAATCTCCGGGCAGCTTTGCCGGACATGGACAAGGAAATGGCAGCGCTGGCCTGCCAGACCGCCGATAAGCTGGACGCCATGAGCGACGCCGACTTTGCGGCGCAGCGGTTCCACTTCACAGACGAATAAGCAAAACGCCGGGTGCGGAGGTGTCAAAGCCTCTGCGTCCGGCATTTCTTTTTCACAAAATTTTTGCCATATAAAATTCATCAACAAAGGAGCCGTTGACGAACATGGATTTCTCCCTTGTTCCCTCAATCTTAAAACCACTTTTTTCATACAAGTGTCTTGCTGTTTCATTGCAACATTCAACAGTAAGTTCCAGTCTCTTAATTCCATTTTCCTTTGCCCAACAATTCAGCATTTCAAAAAAAGATGTACCGATTCCTTTACCTCTATAATCTTTCAAAATGCCTACTACAATATATGCTGTATGAAGAATCCGATTAAACTTTCCCCGTTCTGCCCGAATATAGCCAACCATTTTTTGATTTTCCATTGCCACTTGTAAAAAATCACTTCCACAAATCACATTATTTTCAATATCATTTTTTAATTCTTGAACATTTGTGGTCTGGGTTCTCTCATTTGGTTCATACATCATATAATCTGTTTCAGCGTCCAAAGTGTTTAATAACTTCCAAAAATCTTCTATTTGGTTTAATTCCAGAGTTCTATAATAAAGCATAAGTACACCTCAATTCAAATTTACTCAATTATAGCATTGCACAAAATCAGTGTCCATGCCAAAATCATTCAGCCGGGACAAAAACCTAAAAAGCTGTCTTTGTCCCAGCGCTTCTTTTTTGTCCATTTTCCCGCATTTAGAACCCTGTTTTTGGGGGAACAGGATAACTTTATCCACCTGCCTGCCGACCATGCGGAAAAACCCTTGATTTCCGAAATGCTTCCGAACTTTCTTCAATTCATTGCTTCCAAAAATAGTTGATGTTATAATTGCAGGGAAAACAACTGAATAAAAGTGTCTTCGGGGCAGGGTGAAATTCCCGATTGGCGGTAAAGTCCGCGAGCGTAAAACGCACGATTTGGTGTAATTCCAAAACCAGCGTTCCGCATTTACTACAAACAAGGAAAAGGTTGAATAGAAAATAGTTATCATCCACTTAGAAAATATGGAGGTAAAGATATGATGTATAGGACAGAATTGTTAGAAGAAATTACTGTTGAAAATGCGACAGTGAAAATCAATACCAAAATAGAGGAAATGGAAAAGGAAGGCTATCGCCTTGTCACAATGTCATTTTGGGGAACCGAAAGGGCTGTATTGGTTTTCAAAAAGGGATTAAAGGGCAGTTTGCTTTAATATGTAGCTATCTAAATGGAAAAATACTCATTCTAAATTAACATCGGAGGTATAACTTATGGAAAAAGAAACAATGGGAACTGTAATTTCAGTTACAAAGCAATGGTGGTTAAAAGTGAATCGTAAACCTGTCCGCGCTCATGCTATGGATGGCGCAGCCTTTCCGCATACTATCAAGGTCAAATATACGATAGACGGAAAAGATTACATCTGCCGAAAATGGATTGGCGCAGGAAACAAAGTCCCTGACAAGGGAACAACGATTAAAGTTACCTATTGTGAAGATAAGCCATCGAAAGCAAGAATTGAACTCTAATTCAAATTGACTGACTAACATGGTATGTTCTGGCCTTTGCGGCATGAAACATACCTACATATTCAAACATCTGCCTCCACAGCGGGGAAAAGAAAAAAACCGCTGACGGGCAGACAATTTCTTATGCTTTTATGACACCTCTATATCCTTACGGCGGTTTTGAAAAATCAGAGCCGCCGTTTCTTTTCGTTTATCCTAAACCAACGACGACCTAACATCGTGTAAATCCACGGCGGCATGTAGGAGGATTGCCGCCGTGTCTATTTTTGTCTTTTTTCACAGTACCAACGTCGAAGTGCTGCGGGCTGCTATGCTGCAAAAGGGTTTTGACCTGATTCTGGTTTCCTCGATTGGGGAGGCCAAGCGCCGGATTTTTGAGGATGAAGAAATAGACCTGATCTTGTGCGATCTGGAACTGCCGGACGGCACAGCAATGGAGCTGTTTCATACGCTGCGGCGGGTGGCGGGGATGTTCCAAATGAAGAATCCCCCTGTCCGGCTTCTGCCGTTCTTTATCCTCACCGAGAACAACGACCTTGCCACGGAATATGAATACCGGCATGAGGGCGTGAACGACTATATTACCGCCCCGGTCAATATCCCGGAGCTGATCCGGCGGGTTCTGTTCTTTGTGGAATGAAACTTTTTTATTCAGCGGCTTTGTAAAGCAAGGCTGCCATTTTTAATCCTTTTTATCTTCAATGCTTGTTCTGAATATCGTATAATGTATGGTAGCGGCTGTGATTTCATAGAAAGTTGAGGAATTTTTGAGATTTACCATATATCATATAAAGAACGGAGGTGCATGATTTTGAATCCTAAATTACTGATCGTTGATGATGAACGCGGTATTGTTGATATGATACAGAGTTATTTTCAAACACAATATGACATTTTGACCGCTTACAGTGGGCAAGAAGCACTCAAAAAAGTAATCTGCAAACCAGATTTGATTTTACTGGACATCAATATGCCGGGAATGGATGGTCTGACCGTATGCCAGAAGATACGGGAACATATTGCCTGTCCCATTCTTTTTTTAACTGCCCGTATTGAATCCAGCGATAAAATTATTGGATTTCAAGTCGGGGCGGATGATTATATCGTCAAGCCCTTTGATTTGGATGAATTGGGGGCACGTATTGCCGCACATCTGCGCCGGGAGCAGCGACGCCAAAATAATTCAGCAGTTCGCTTCTTTGGTGAATTGATACTGGATTATTCCGCCCGGACAGTTACAATCAATAACCAGAACATCCAGCTATCTAAGCGGGAATTTGAGATTGTAGAACTTTTATCATTCAATGCTGGACAGGTTTTTGACCGCGAGCGAATTTATGAGCTTGTGTGGGGATTGGATGGGGACGGAAACAGCGATACGATCATGGAGCATATTCGGAAAATACGAGCTAAATTTGCAGCACATACATTGCACAATTACATTGAAACGGTTTGGGGGTGTGGTTATCGGTGGAACGCCTAAAAAATATGGGACTAAAGAAATCTTTCCTGATATTATCCTTCATCTGTTTGGCGGTGGCATTTCTTCTGCTTGGGGCGGTTATCTTCCTTTGCCGAGGTATTGAAAATCATTATCCTTTAGGCGGCGTAGAAATCTTGGTGGATGGATCTGTCGTACCGCTGCCATCTCCTACGGTGTCACAACAGCGTATTTTGGCTACCCTAAACATTGTGCAGACGGTTTCCTGTATTCTTTTTCCGGTAGGGGGATTGATTGTTTCAGTTTTTCTTTTTTATTATCTCAAATTGAAACAGCCTATTTTCTGCCTGCAAAATGGCATTATGCGGATTCAGAATAATGATCTGGATTTTTCGCTGCCGATTTTGTCTAATGATGAAATGGGACAACTATGTGCTGCCTTTGAAGAAATGCGGAGTGAACTTCTGAAATCGAATCGGCTGTTGTGGCAACAGGCCGAGGAACGCAAACGGCTCAATGCCGCATTTTCCCATGATCTGCGTAATCCGATTACGGTATTAAAAGGAAGTGTAAAACTTTTGCGGCAAGGTATTCAGGACGAACAGACCATAGACCGGCTGGAAAGTTACACTTTACGGATCGAGCAGTATGTAGAAGCTATGAGCAGTGTTCAAAAGTTGGAACAACTCGCTGTTAAGCCAAAAGAAATCAAACTATCCGTTTTGCAGAATGAATTGCAGGAAACAGCACGATTGTTAGCACTATCCAAAAAAGTTTCTGTTTCAGTACAATCAGGCGGAACAGTTTGTATAGATTACGGGCTATTTCTTACCGTAGCGGAAAATCTGATTGGAAATGCGGCACGATTTGCAGAAAAAGCAATCTCTATTCATATAACGCTGCAAAATAATTCCATGACCTTGAATGTAGAAGATGATGGCGCTGGTTATCCGCTGTCTCTCATGCAGAATGGGCCAACCCCCTTTGAAACGACAAGCAGTAATTCCTCTCATTTTGGAATGGGACTTTACAGCAGCAGAATTTTATGTGAAAAACATGGTGGCCGATTGATTTTGGAAAATCGGACTGGGGGCGGTGCATCCGCAACGGCTATTTTTCATTTCGTGTAATCCTTGAGCAATTTTTGAGATTTATCATTTACACTCTCCTTATACCACAAATAAGGAGAGTGTTTTTTTATGAATATTGAGGCAAAGAATTTATCAAAGATTTATGGCGACGGTGAAAACCGAGTAGTGGCTTTGAATCGTGCGAATCTCGAAATTGTATCCAGCGATTTTATTTCTATTATGGGGCCATCTGGAAGCGGAAAAAGCACCTTGCTTCATTTGATTTCCGGCTTGGATAAGCCATCTTCCGGCTCGTTGACTTACGATGGTAAAGATATTTACAGTTACAGCGATAAGGAGTTGTCGGCATTCCGCCGGAAACGGATTGGATTTATTTTTCAGCAATTTAATCTGCTTCCGGTTTTGACGGCAAAAGAAAATATTATCATGCCTCTTTTGCTGGATAAACAAAAACCGGATGAAGCATACCTGAAACAGCTCACAGAGCTGCTTGGTATTCAGGGCCGCTTGGAACATCTGCCCCATGAGTTATCCGGAGGCCAGCAGCAGCGTGTAGCCATCGCCCGTGCTTTGATTGCAAAGCCGGATGTGATTTTTGCTGATGAGCCTACGGGAAATCTGGACAGCAAAAGCGGCGGCGAAGTCATGGAACTGCTTCAAAATATATGGAAAAAGATGGGCAAAGCTCTCGTTGTCATTACCCATGACAGCCGTATTGCACGAATGGCAGAACGGCAGTTTCAGATTGTAGATGGTGTGCTTACGGAGGTGACAGCGAAATGAAATCTTATCGTACATTAGCATTGAAAGAATTGCTGTCCCAAAAAGTCACTTCTATTCTTATTTTGATTGCTGTTGTGCTGTCTACTATGATGACAACCATTGTAGGACAATCCATTGGCGTACTTAGTGCAATGCGGGAACAACAGGCCATCGCTATCGGAGGAAACCGATATGCCACTTTTTTGCAGATGAATGCAGATCAGCTTCACGCACTGGAACAGGATGAGCGTCTTTCCTATGTAGGGAAATCTATTTATATGGGAAGCTTAGAACTCTCACCATCTCTTACCCTTGGTTTGACGGAATATTTGGATGATACTGCCGCTATCTATCCATCCAGTACCAGTATAGAAGAAGGTCATCTGCCGGAAGCCCCGATGGAAATAGCTCTTTCGGAAGATATTCTGAAATATCTTGGCTTTGAGGGCGGTATTGGAGATAGGATTACACTTTCACTGCAAAAAAATCTTCGCCACAACATTGCGGACAGCTATTCCTATACAGCAGAATTTGTTCTTACAGGGATATTGAAAAATAACTACTTGGGATATACAAGTGGCACTGTTACGGGAGTTGTAGGGGAAGGAACTGCCGAACAACTTTTACCGGAATCTTATATTTATTACAATGTGGATATTCGGACTGCCGATAAAAAGAATTTTCAAGCAGTTGTCGATGACATCAATAAGGAATTGAACATCCATGAGCTTGATACCAGCTACAATATTGTATATTTGAACGCCTTGGGAATTTCCTATACTGCAAATTCCGAGGATACTCATGATAAGGGATTCTCTTTTATGACAGTTGCGGGGATATTAGTGGGTAGTTTGATTTTGCTGGCTGCTGGTCTTGTGATTTACAACATTCTGAAAATATCTGTCTCAAAACGGATAAAAGGATATGGAACACTTCGGGCTATTGGAGGCGAAAAAGGACAGCTTTACCAGATCGTTGTAATTGAAGTAATCCTATTATGCCTGATTGGGCTTCCTATTGGTATGTTTCTAGGCTTTTTGAGTGCCAGAGGAATTTTAGAGGCAGCTACCAGCTTGGTTTCCCCTGAATTGTTCTTGGTTCAGGATGCTTCTGAATTGAAAACTCTAATAGCAGAGAACAGTTCTTTGAATGGAACCTTATTGGTTTTAAGCGGAGCAATCACTTTGGCGTTTGCGTTGTTTGCAGCATTGCCAGCAGCCAGATCAGCCGCAAGGGTATCTCCCATTATGGCGATGTCTGGAACAAATCTGAAAATTCGCCGCAGAAAGCGTAAAACAAAGAAAATCCATAATTTTGAAGCATACTATGCCCGCCTGAACTTAAAGAGAAATAAAGGCCGTACTGCAATTACAATTTTGTCCCTTGTTATGAGTATCACGGTTTTTATTGCACTGCAAGGATTTTCTGCTCTGCTGAATGCTGCAAGCGATTTGCAAGATAACCATTTAGGAGATTATCAGATCACAAATGAAAGCATTGGACTCACCGTAGATGATCTGAACACTTTACGGAAAAATGAAGCTGTGCAAAGTGTAGCAGCTATACAATTTTCGCTTTACGAACAAAATGAAAATGGGCTGCTCGATGAAATCAGTCTTGAATTTCAACTGAAACCCGGCGAAACTTTTCAGGTTGTCGGATTGAACGATGAATATTGGAATTATTTCATGGGGGATCAATTATCAGGAGAGCAGCTTGGACAACTGAAATCAGGGAACGCCTGTATAGTAAGGAACCCTATTCCCATGAGCTACGGCGAAGATGTTCTTGAATTTACAAACATAGAGGCTGGAGAAAGCATCTGTGTTGCGGGAATGGAACTGGATGTTTTGAAAACCTTAGATGGCTATGACGGTTATCTTGGTATTGGTAATGGCGGTTTCACAAATGGTGTTCAGGTAATCGTTGATGATGCTATCTATGAACACCTGACGGGAAAAAATACCTATTCAGAGTTTTTACCTACGCTAAACGAGGGCGCAGACAGGAAAAACTTTGATACATTTATCGAGGCGTTTTGTGATAGGACACCGGGGACAACATTCTTGTCGTATGAAGAAACCGACCAGCAACTAAAAGAGAGCTTTGCACAAATTCAAATGCTGGCATGGGGGCTGATTCTTTTCGTTGGCTTGATTGGTATTCTTAATATCATCAATACCGTTTACACGAATATTCACACCAGAGTAACAGAAATTGGTATGCAGCGGGCCATTGGAATGAGTGTCGGTAGCCTTTATAAAACTTTTCTTTGGGAGGGTGCATATTACGGAATCATTGCTTCTGTGATTGGAAGCGTGCTGGGATATGTTTGTACGATCTTCATTGAGGCGGCCATGAGCGACACCATCCAGCTTGTGGCAATCCCTGTCCTTCCGATTTTTGAAGCAACCCTCTTGGCAGTAGGAGCTTGCTTGCTGGCAACAGCAATTCCGCTGCGGAAAATTTCAAAAATGAGTATTGTGGATTCGATTGAAACGGTTGAGTAAGTATTTTTAAGATATGGAAGAAAAGAAGAAAGTCCTATAAATAAAAAATAGAAGTGAATCAATAGATTTTCGTGTGGCATTATTATAGAAATTTATTTGATATGAATTTTCAATAAATGTGATAATTATTATGATTTAGGACATTTCTGTGACATTTGTGTTTTACAATTAAGCTATAGAAAAGAGGTGTTCTTACAATGAAAAGAAAGTATGAAGTTATTGGTATTGTTATAGATACAGAAAAAGAAGCAGAGAAATGTTCATTTTTATCAGCTGTATTAGATTGTAAAATTGAAAA
>DWVZ01000082.1 GCA_019119975.1 Candidatus Blautia merdavium
CTGTAAAAGAAATGGCTAAGAATGTAGCTATGCAGGCTGCAGCTCTGAAACCGCTGTACACCAACAGAAACGAAGTTTCTCAGGAGTACATCGACCATGAAAAAGAAATCCTTACAGTAGCTGCTAAAAACGAGAAACCAGACGCTAATGACAAGATCATCAATGGTATGGTTATGGGACGTATCAACAAAGAGCTGAAAGAGATCTGCCTCTTAGACCAGGTATACGTAAAAGCAGAAGACGGAAAACAGTCTGTTGCTAAGTACGTAGAAGAAGTTGCGAAAGCAAACAGCGCAAAGATCACAGTAAAATCTTTTGTTCGTTTCGAGACTGGCGAAGGTATTGAGAAGAAAGAAGAGAACTTTGCGGAAGAAGTTGCTAAACAGATGGGAATGTAATTGTCAAGACAGATCCGGAGAGTGAAGTCGAAGCTTACAAAACACCTATACAGCGCTGTCTGGCGAAAGCGGGGCAGAAGCTGAAGACCAAGGTCAGCAACAGTTGTATGAATGGAACTAAGCATTTGCCATGAGAATGACAGATGTCAATAAGAAGAACCTTATCTACAGCTTTTTGTGGATAAGGTTCTTTTTGCGTACACCCTGGATAAAGGGACATAGAACGGAAGATAAACAGAATGAACATATTTACAATGATTTTGTCTCTGCTTAGCGGCGTGGCAATGTTTCTTTACGGCATGCTCTTGATGGGCGATGGATTAAAAATGGTGGCCGGCAATAAGCTGGAGAAATTTTTGTATAAGATGACCAATACACCTTTGAAGGGTGTCGCGCTGGGGGCGGGAGTGACCTGTGTGATCCAGTCCTCCTCCGCCACAACAGTCATGGTGATTGGCTTTGTAAATTCCATGATGATGAAGCTGCGGCAGGCAATCAGTATTATCATGGGGGCAAACATAGGAACCAGTATTACAGGCTGGATCTTATGCCTTTCCTATATTGAAGACTCAGGAGGTTTGGCAGCCATCCTGTCTTCGACGACGATATCAGCGATTGTAGCGATTGTAGGCATTGTGCTTCGGATGTTCAGCAAGCGCTCCGTGTACAGAAATATCGGTAATATCATGCTGGGATTTGCAATCCTGATGACGGGAATGCAGACCATGAGCGGGGCAGTGGAACCGTTGCGGGAAAATGAGTTTTTCATCAGTATGCTTACCATGTTTTCCAATCCTCTGATGGGAATTCTGGTGGGGATTGCCTTTACGGCTGTATTACAGAGCGCGTCAGCAGCGGTTGGCGTGCTGCAGGCACTGTCTGTGACAGGGCTTCTGACTTTTGCCAGTGCCTTCCCCATCGTGCTGGGGATTGGCGTAGGCGCGGCATGTCCGGTTCTGATCTCAGGTATCGGGGCAAACAAAAACGGGAAACGGACGGCGCTGATCTATCTTCTGAATGATCTGTTCGGCATGATCTTTTGGGGGAGTGTATTCTACGCGGCGAATGCAGTCCTACATTTTGGCTTTATGGACCGGACTATGACGCCGGTGTCCATAGCCTTTGTAAATACGGTCTTCCGTGCGGCTACTGTGTGCGTGCTGTTTCCATTTATCCCCAGGCTGGAGAAGCTGGTCTGCATGCTGGTGAAGGATACCGAGGAAGAACTGGAAGAGGAAGCGGACCTTGAACTGCTGGACGAACGTCTGGTTAATTATCCGGCGGTTGCCATGGGGCAGTGCCAGAGGGTAATATCCGGAATGGCGAAAAAGGTTCGGAAAAATGTAAACCGCGCGATGAACCTTTTAAATGACTATCAGCAGAATCGTTTCGATAAGGTACAGAGCAAAGAAGATCTGATCGACAAGTATGAAACCCGGCTTGGAGCCTATCTGATGCGCCTGACGAAAAAGGAGATGACCACTGCGCAGACCAGGCAGATGTCTCTTTATCTGAGCACCATCAGTGACTTTGAAAGGATTGGCGACCATGCGGCATATATTGCCTATATGTCTAAGGAGATGCAGGAGAGACGTATGAGTTTTTCCAAAGAGGCGTTGGATGAATTAAATGTGGTGATGGGAGCTGTGCGGGAAATCATCAACATTACTGCCAGGGCGTTCATGGACGAGAATCAGGATGAGGCTGATAAAGTGACGCCATTGGGCGTTGTGATCACCAAACTGTGCGACGAACTGAAGCACAATCATGTGACCCGTCTTGGCAGCGGCGCCTGCGGACTTGAACAGGGAACCATCTTCAACGATATTCTGAACAGTTTTACCCGTATTGCCGCTCACTGTGCCAGCATCACGTCGGCTATGCGAAAGGCAAAAGAGGCTGACGGAGATATCCATATCCATGACTCCAAGGTTTACGCAGGCGAGGGCATGGTGTATTATTCTCATTTTACAGATTATACGCAGAAATATAATCTTGGAAACCCGGACAGCCATGTAAAAAGCATGGAGGCGGAAGAGGTTCAGTAGAGAAACAGACAGATGGGTATGTAAGCCCCAAATTCAGTTCAAATTTAGTTAAAGCAGTTTTTAGGCTCTGAGAGCCTTATAAACACGGTATTTTCTGGTGATTATAAGGCTCTTTTAGTCACGAAAATATTTTAGCATTTGAACTAAGATAGGACTTTCCTCTATTTCATCTGTGTCTCGTTCCCGCTGACCGAACTGGACAAACTGAGAAGCAGAATAAAAATCAAATAACTTGGGATTACTTGCACATTCTATGTAAACGGCTTTCCCACCAATGATAAACTGTGCTTCCTGAACTTTGCGGCAGGCAATAGCCAGTAAGTCCTGTCCGGGAATCGAAGTTAACAGAGAAGGATTGAAATTTCTTCCCAGTTGCGCAATTAAAGGCATGGATACCAGGAAACGGTCAAATTCCTTGTCATATTGGGAAAACTTTGATATACGCTTCTGTAAAGTTTTACTCAGGGCGTTCCCGTCAATGGAAACAAATTTATTCGCCAAAGTGAAATAGCCGACCAATTCCGGATTATCCATAGCGGAATAGATCAGATATGTCATGGCGAGTCTCTGGCGGGCAAAGGTAATAGCCTTTGACTGGATAAAGTTTTCTACGTCAGTGTTTTGCGGACATATGAAACAGGAGAGGACAGCCTGCAGCTTATCCTCTCCGTAAGTGTCGAGCATTTCTAAAAGGTTCAGCTCTATATAATCCATTACAGTTTATTTCCGAAAAAATCCTTAATATTCTTTGTGCCTTTTAATTCTTTTACGCTGTAATCACGGGAAGCTGGTTTCGTCGCAATAGCTGCGGCTTTTTCCAGTGCTTCTACAAAAACGGCGGCGGAGTTTTTGTCATGGATTACGATATTTTTTTTGATACTTTGTGTTGCCATGTGCATCTACTCCTTTCAAATTTCTTCATAATCAGTATAGCCGATTTTTTGATAAATGGCAATGAATTTTATTCTAGTATATTATTCATTCTAGTATATGCAGGACCAGAGGGAAAGTAAAAAAATGTGAATTCCATATTTTTCATTTTTTTATTGCAAATCTTTCTGCAATCTTTTATAATCAATAAATGTCTGAAAAAGACAAAGTTACTTCCAGATATAGAATTGACAGTTCGAGACCATCCTGTCATTAAACAAAACTAGGGACAAAGAGAAGAGGCAGTATATCCAATCCCCGGGACAATCAGGTCTGCGGGGATTTTTTCTGCAGCAGATACTCTTCGGGCAGACTTGTCTGCTTTCGGCATCTCAGAAACAATATATTATTTTTGAGAGCATTCCACTATATTATGGAGGTGAACGTGTATGGAGAATATTGAAAAAATGAACCGTGTACAGAAACTGACGTTTTCTGCCATGGTAATGGCGCTTTATATTGTCATTCTATATTTCACACAAGGTTTTTCATTTGGAGCATATCAGATTCGTATCGCAACGTCTCTGTATGCCCTGTCTTATCTCTTTCCGTTCCTGGTTTTCCCACTTGGTCTCGCCAATCTTATATCGAATATGCTTTTCGGCGGCTTCGGCATTGCTGATATGCTGGGCGGCTGCATAGTCGGCGTTGCAACTACAGCCTGTATTGTGTTTATACGCAGAAAAGGCTGGAACCGCATGCTGATCGCGGTACCTATTGTACTGGTGCCGGGACTGGGAGTAGCAACTTATCTGTCCTATTTCCTTCATCTGCCGTACTGGCTTATGGCGGTCAATTTGTGCATCGGACAGCTGATTCCGTCCGTTGTGGGAGTGGTGCTGGTAAAAGCCCTGGAAAAGGTGTGGTATCCTTCCAGGACCTCCGGCGCTGCAGGCAGATAAATGCAGGGAAGGCGGGCTTCTTGCGGGTCCGTCTTTTCCTTTGCAGTACCCAAACAGACAGAAAACGATTTTCTATCAGATAAGGAGAAACCTATGAGCGGAAGAGTAAAGGAAGAATTAGAAGGAGTGTCTTTGCTGGGGAATCAGAAGGTATCTTATCCTACAGATTATGCGCCCCAGATGCTGGAGACCTTTCCAAATAAGCATCCGGAGAATGATTATTTTGTAAAATTCAACTGTCCGGAGTTCACCAGCCTGTGTCCTATGACAGGGCAGCCGGATTTTGCCACGATTTATATTTCTTATGTGCCGGGAGAGCGCATGGTGGAGAGCAAATCTCTGAAGCTGTATTTATTCAGCTTCCGAAATCACGGAGATTTCCATGAGGACTGTGTGAATATCATCATGAAGGACCTGATCCGGCTTATGGATCCAAAGTACATTGAAGTCTGGGGGAAATTTACTCCGAGAGGGGGCATTTCCATTGACCCATACTGCAACTATGGGAAGCCGGGAACCTGCTGGGAAAAGGTTGCCTTTGACCGGCTGACCCACCACGACCTGTATCCGGAAAAGGTCGATAATCGATAGGAGATAAGAAAAATCCCGCAATCTTTTTATCGAGATTCTTTTAGAACTTCGATGAAAGACTGCGGGATTTTTTATTCATGACAATAGGTGGTTCGCAGAGCGTGCTGCCTATTGTTTGTCTTTTTCGGTAATTGAATTTTTCACAGCCTGTCCAAGATCTGCATACGCCACATCCTCAAAGGGCAGATAGACACGCTGGTTTTTCATGGAAGATAAGTAGATCCCTTTTACGATCTCCAGGGTTTTCCTTCCCTCTGTACCGTCCACGGAAACGGCAGTGTCATGAAGAATGGATTCATAGAAATCCCGGATCTGCAGGTGGTGGCTGCTTCCCCAGTAGTCAGGTCCCACGCTGGTGGTTTCATAGGTGTTGCGTATCTCTGTGTAGCAGCCGTCCAGCTCATAGAAGCCCATGTCCTGGATCAGACCGCAGCGTCCCTTTTCCCCCAGCAGCTCAATGGTAATGGGAGAGTCTGCTGCATAGAGGTTGCAGGCGTACAGGTTATAGAGACAGCCGTTTTGGAACATCACAGCCGCATCGGCACAGTCTTCCACACGTACGAAATCATGGTAGTAGTTGTGGATGCTTCCCTGGATCCATTCCACATCACTGCCTAAGAGATAACGGACACGGTCAATGCTGTGGATCGCCTGGTCGATCAGAACGCCGCCGCCTTCTTTCTCCCAGGTACCTTTCCAATCATTGCCCGCATAGTAATCCCGGGGACGGTTCCAGGTCAGAGAAGAGCGGGCAGTAAGAATTTTCCCGAAATCTCCCCGGCAGATCATTTCCTTTAATTTTTCCACACTCTTGGTATAGCGTGTCTGAAAAATAACGCCCAGCTTCACGCCTGTTTTTGCCTGTACGGCGATCATCCGGTCTGCATCCTGCAGGGTAATGGCGATGGGCTTTTCTGTAAGCACATGGATCCCTGCCTCCATGGCGGCGATCGCCATGGTAGGATGAAGGTAGTGGGGAAGGCACAGATGGACCACGTCAATCTGTTTTTCCAGGATTTCCAAAAAATTTGTTGTCCAGGAACAATGAAATTTATCCGCAAAGGTTTTGGCTTTTTGCGGATCCTTATCTACTGCATAAGTAAGCTCTACATAGTCGGAAAGCCGGTGAAAGGCATCCTCATAACAGGCGGAAATTCTTCCGCATCCTACAATCGCTGCTTTTAATTTTTTCATAAGCACCTCCTGATCAACCGATAAAGAACTGGTTGGTAATGTCTTGGGTAAAATGGTAGTGAATATCTAAAAAATATTTCATCGCCCCGCAGAAGCAGGCATTTTCATCCAGCTGCCCATAGCGGATCTGGATAGAGTCCAGCATGCGCCTAAACCCGGTTTTCTGAAGACAGTCTTTGACATATTCCAGAAACAGGGGACCCAGATCTCTGCCCTTGCCGCCGATGATGATCAGCTTGGGATGCACGGTACAGACCAGATTGCTGAGTGCCACGGAAAAGTCAAAGGCAATTCCGGACAGTGCCTTCCTGGAGGCGGTATCTCCATAAGTAGCCGCATGTCCCAGGTCCTTGTAAGTAATATGGGTTTTGCCTTTCAGCACAGAAGTATTTCCAGCTTTGGCAATCCGCTCCGGAAGCGAGTCCTCCCCGATCATCAGCTCCAGGCAGCCCCGGTTTCCGCAGGGACAGGGTTTTCCTTTGGGGTCAATGGAGTAATGACCGAACTGTGTGTAGGAGGCGGTGGCTTTTCCAAGCATGGTATCCTGGATAAACAGAGTGGCGCCGATCCCCACATCAAAGTTGATAAAGGCAAAGTCTTTTTCCTTTATATGGGTATATACTTTTTCCGCGTAGGCGAAGCAGGCAGTGTCATTGAGCAGGGCAAGGGGATAGCCCCGAAAAGTCTTTTCCAGATGCTCAATCAGATTCCCTCCGGAATTGTCAAGAAGAGGGAGGGTGGTGGCGAAAATTTCCCTGGCATCCGGATCGATCATGGCTGGAACCACAATGCAGACCCCCAGAAGTTTTTCCGAAGAAAACGGAGGGGTCAGCTGCTCCTGCAGGGCATCGTAGGATGCTTTCACATAGTCTGTATCAGGAAGTACCGGAATCTGCTTTACGGCAGCAGGCATCCCGCAGATATCAATCAGCTGCAGGGTGATGGTTTTATCGGACCAGAAAATAACGGCGACGAAGTGTTCGTTTGTCCGCAGATGCAGAGAGTTTGGCTTTCTTCCCACGCAGGAGCTGTCTGCGGCACCGGTATCTATGATGAAATTCCGTTCGATCAGCTCGTCTGCAAGGGCAGAGATCGTGGTTTTGCTGAGATGACATTCCTTTGCCAGCTGGGAACGGGAGATCCCCTGATTCTGATAAATGAAATTATAGATCATTTTAAGATTATTATTTTTGATGATTTGCTGATTAACCTGTTTCATAAAATCCTTTCAAGCTGTCTGTGCATTGACAAAATAGGACAGCATACTTTATTTTTATGTTCATTATAACGCAGCACAGAAGTTTATCCAACAAAAAATCCAGAGTGCATATCGGATGTATAGCAGTAGTAAGTGTCGAAAAAGTATTTCATAGCGCCGCTTAAGAAAGAATCGCTGTTCAGGGTAGAATAACGGATGTCTACATGATCCACCATTCTCCTGAAACCGATGTGCTCCATATTTTTCCGTACTTCTTCCAGAAAATAAGTGCCAAGAGAAGGAATCTTTCCTCCCAGGATAATGAGAGAGGGGTTCACCGTACAGATCAGATTTCCCAGAGCCAGAGCCAGCTCGTACGCCATCTGAGACAGCAGCTTTAATACCTGCGGGTCTTTGTACAGAGCAGCCTGCCCCAGGTCAGAAAAAGTAATTGTTTCTAAATGGTCCAGGCAGCGGATATTGCCTGTGGAGGCAATCCTCTCCTTCAGATGGTATTCCGAAATGAGGGCTTCCAGACAGCCCCGGTTTCCGCAGATGCATAGCGGACCCTGGGGATCTACGGAATAATGGCCGAACTGGGTGAAAGCGCCGCTGGCTTTTCCCAGCATGTTTCCTTCTATGAATAAAGTGGCTCCGATCCCATGACTGAAATTAATAAAAGCAAAATTTTTTTCCTTTATATTGGCGTAAATCTTTTCCGCGTAAGCGCAGCAGGCAGTATCCTCCAGAAAAGCCACCGCGTACCCGGGAAAGGCTGACTGAAGCTTTTGGAACAGATTTTCCTTATCCAGAGAGGGAAGGGACAGTGTGGTAGAGTATACTTCCTCCCGGGCAGCGTCGATCATGGCGGATACTACGATACAGACTCCCAGGATCTTCTCAGCGGCAAATTTTTTAATAAAGGAATGATAGAAAAATTCCCTGGAAACAGAAAGATAAGTGTCCTCTTCACCCAGCAGATGGGTTTCCCGGTATACGGGTCCGCCTGCGATATCTACCATATGCAGATGAACGGCATTGCCTTCCCAGTGCAGGACAGTCACATAATAGCTGCCGGATCTTGCATACAGAAGATTGGATTTCCTTCCCACAGTATCAGAATTGGGGGAAGCGCCGCTGTCCATGATAAACTGCCGTTCAATCAGTTCATCAACCAGAGTGGATACGGTGGTTTTGCTGAGCCGGGTCTTTTTGGATAAAAGAGTCCTGGAAATGCCGGGCTGGTTATAGATCGAAGCGTACAGTAGCTTCATATTGGAATCTTTGATCAGCTGCTGAGTCATAAGTCTCATTTCCATACCTCCTTAAAACAGTTTGTACACCTGCCTTATTAATTAGATATTAGCACAAAAAAAGAGAGGAAGCAACAAAAGAATAAAAGAATGCAGATAAAATTTGATGAAAAACCTGCGCAGAAAAATTAGATGAGAAAGAAAAGAGTATAAGAAGATTTGGTTTGTGCAATATATACTAAAAAACAAAAAGAAATATGTATAAAAAAGATAAAGTGTATAACTGATATATAAAAATACAAAAAAGTAATTGACAGAATACGACAGAAATGATATCTTGTAACTATCAAAAAGCTGTAGATAGAAAAGAGGAACCCCATCATTTTTTTCTATGCAGCTTTAAAAAATATTTTATTAGTTAGGTCACTGGACAAAATAAAAAGCGAGGTGTAATTATGAGGATAGGAGTAATCGGATGCGGAGGAATGGGAACCACCCATTATTTGTCCCTGAAAGCTTTATCTGCGCAGATGGATGCAGAAGTCACAGCCTTGGCAGACTGCAGGCAGGAGTTTTTGGAGCGGGCAGCAGCCCATTTTCCTGGGGTACATACCTATAAAGAAGGCATGGAACTGATCGAGTCAGAATCGTTAGACGTGGTCCATATCTGCCTTCCCAGTTATCTGCATGCAGAATATGCCATTGCAGCCATGAAAAAAGGGATGCATGTATTTGTGGAGAAACCCCTGTGCCTGACCATGGAAGAAGGGAAAGCCCTGCTGGAAGCAGAAAAGAAATATGGCGTTAAGGCTATGGTAGGTCAGGTCATCCGTTCCTATGACGAATATCTTTTCCTGAAAGATGCGTATGATACAAACAAATATGGAAAGCTGAAATCCATGGTAATGCAGCGGATCAGCGGAGATGTTTCCTGGGGATTTGAGGACTGGTTCCACGATGAGAAGAGAAGCGGGTCTGTTGTTCTGGATCTGCATGTACATGATCTGGATTTCCTGCGTTATATGCTGGGTGAGCCGGATACCTTTACTGTGAAAGCCACAGCTTTTGACAGCGGTATGATCAATCAGATCATCACTTCCTATGAGTTCGGAGATGTTTTCGTTACAGCAGAGGGTGTCTGGAATGTGTGCGATAATTTTCCTTTTGAAGCAAGCTTTCGGGCAAATTTTGAAGAGGCAGTGGTTTGCTTTAACGGAACGAAAAAGCCCACGCTGACAGTCTATAAGAAAAACGGGGAAGTAGAGCATCCTGACCTTTCAGGGGAATACAATGTATCAGACGATTCAGCAGGCATCAACGTATCCAATTTAGGTCCCTATTATGCGGAGATCAAATATTTCTTACAGTGTCTGCAGAAGCAGGAGCCGGTAGAAAGAGCTCCATTATGTGAAGGATTAAAATCTGTGGAACTGGCGATCAAAGAGCTGGAGGCTGCAAAAGCTTATATAAAAAATAAAAAATCATAAGGAGGAAATCAATATGAAGAAAAAAGTAGTAGCAGTTTTATTAACAGCAGCGATGGCGTCCACCATGCTGACCGCATGCAGCGGCGGCAGCAGTGACGACACAGGAACAGAAAGCAATACGGAAAACGACGCAGAGGAATCGGACGGCGAAGAGGTAATACTGAAGGTTTTTGACGCCCATGCGTACGGTCTGGATGAATATGCCGAAATGGTAGAGGCTTTTGAAGAAGAACATCCGGGCGTGACCATTGAAGTGCAGCACGCAGCAAACGACTCCAGCACCCTGCTCCAGTCCCGTGTAAATTCAGGAGATATTCCGGATGTATTTGATGTGGAATCCGGAACATCTGCCCAGGCGTATTATGAATATGCCTATGACTGGACAGACGACACAGATGTAACAAGCTTATTTAACGAAGACGCTCTGGCAACAGGTGTGAATGAAGAAGGGCGTGTCATGTCCCTGCCCTGGACTTATGAAAACATGGGACTCTTATACAATAAGGACTGCTTTGAACAGGCGGGCATCACAGAGCTGCCCACTACCATGGACGAACTGGAAGAGGCGTGCAAGAAATTAGAAGCTGCGGGAATTACCCCTATTGCATTGCCGGCAAAGGAAACCTGGGTATTAGGACAGCTGGCAACACACTTTATGCTGGACAAAGAACTGGGGGCAGAAGGTACCAGCGATGCTTTGAAATCCGGAGAACTGCAGTTTGCGGATCTTCCTCATTGGGACAATTTATTCAGATTTCTGGATCTGGCAGTGGAGTACGGTCCAGACAAACCATTGGAAATGGATTGGGAAACCTCTGAAAATATGCTGGCAAACGGACAGGCTGCCATTATCCATATGGGAGACTGGTGCCAGTCTACTTTAGACTCCTTTAACCCGGACGCGAATCTGGCATTTCTTCCGGTTCCGGTAGGCGAAGGGGAAGCAGATACTACAGTATTGTCCTCCTGTAACTGGACTTATATTGTAAATAAAGATTCTGAGCATTTAGACCTTGCCAAAGAATATCTGACCTACATTCTCACATCCGATATGGGACAATACTGGATGTGTGAAGGCGTAGGCGCAGTTCCCGGTGTTACCACAGAGAAAGAAGTTGTTGGAGCTCTGGCAAATGATGCGAAGACCTACATTTCCGAAGGCAAGACAGACGGATGGCTCCACACCATTGCGCCTACCAGCTACGGCGAAACCTGCGGACCTTATTTACAGGCGTATATGACAGGAGATATGAGCCAGGAGGAAGTAACACAGCTTTTCCAGGATTTTTACACATCAGGCAACTAGATGATAAATTGGAAAGTCAGAAATAAACAGACGGAAAGGCGGTTTTAGAAGTCAGGGCAGAGGGGAGCGGAAGACTCCGCTCCCTGCCTGGAAGATTCGGAGGAGATAACATTGAGGAACAAAAAAGCGAAAAATGCATTGCTGTTTATATTGTTTGTGGTTCCGGCAGTGGCTTTTGTTTTATTTGCCACAGACATACCGTTTGTAATGAATTTATACTATTCTGTTTTTGACTGGAACGGAATCGGAAAAGAAATGACATTTGTGGGGCTGGATAATTTTGTAAAAATATTTACAAACGATACACTGTTTTGGAAAGGAGTTACCTTTACGCTGAAATTTGCAGTCTTTTATGTGGTGATCGTGAACATTCTTTCCCTTACAGTTGCAGTTGTGATGTCCAAAGAGCGTAAATCTTCCAGTGTGGGCCGTGCGTTTTATTATGTACCGTATATTATCAGCCTTACAGCCATCAGTCTGATCTGGAAATTTATTTTCGGACCGGGATTTGAAGCGTTGTATGAGATTACAGGCTGGGAATTTTTTAACTGGAGCTGGGTAGGAACCCCCAAGCTGGCATTTTATGTGGTGGTGATCATGGCAGTCTGGCAGAACCTGGGCTTCTACATGGTGAATTACATTGCAGGGATCATTGCAGTGCCGAAAGAATTGATTGAGGCGGCGAAAATCGACGGCGCCAATTCCTTTCAGGTATTCCGTAAGATCACAGTCCCGCTGATCATGCCTGCCATGTCCATCTGTATGCTCACATCCCTGACGTTTGCTTTTAAATTATTCGATATCATCATGGTATTTACCAAAGGCGGACCGGCGAACTCTACGGTTACGGTTGCTTACAATATTTATCAGGAAGCTTTTGTCAGAAGTAATTATGGTCTGGCAACAGCTAAATCACTGGTATTTGTGGTATTTGTACTGGCAGTTACCGCAGTGCAGATGAAAATTACCAAGAGCAGGGAGGTTGAGGCGTAATGAAAAAAGTGAAAAAGGTAAATATTCTGGCAATCCTTGTTTTTCTGTGCTCGATCTTCTGGCTGATGCCGCTGATCTTGATCTTTCTTAACTCTTTTAAGCCGTATAATGATATGATGCAGCATTTCCTTGCTCTTCCTAAATCCTGGAGCCTGGCAATGTATATCGAGACCTGGGAGAAGTTCAACTTTCCCATGCTGATCGGAAATACACTGTTATATACAGTGGTGACGGTGCTGGCGATCATGCTCATGGCGCCTATGGCTGCCTATAAGCTGGCGCGGACCAAGGGGAAAGCCAGCGGGATCTGCTTTATCCTGCTGATTATGCCCATGATGGTTCCTTTCCAGTCTTACATGATCTCCCTTACCAGAGTGGTGGCAAAGGTAAATCTGACAGGAACGAAGATGGGACAGATTTTAGTAAGTATCGGTTTGTGTATGCCTTTGGCTGTGTATATGATCCACGGTTTTGTGAAAAACGTTCCGATCGAGCTGGAGGAATGCGCCCGCATTGACGGAGCTTCTTCCATACGCATTTATTTCAGCATTGTGCTGCCGCTGTTAAAGCCTATCCTGACTACGGTTGTCGTGCTGGATACGCTTGCTACCTGGAATGATATTATTACCAACCAGCTGATCGTAGGCGGCAATGCGCGGGCTATGAACATCCAGAATGCGCTGTATATGCAGTTTTCGGCTCAGACTTCGGACTGGGAACATGCGCTTCCGGGAATTGTCATGTCCATGATTCCCAGTTTGATCTTTTTCATTGTTATGCAGAAACATATTGTAGGCGGTGTGACGGCGGGGGCTGTCAAAGGCTGATTTTATCTTGAGGAAAAGAGGGTAAGGTATGAAAGTTGGAGTGTTGATTGAATTATTTAAGGATACGGTGATCGACGAACGTTTCCAGGAACTGAAGGACATGGGCATGGACAGCTGCCAGCTGGTGTGCTGGGACAGGGACATTCTTCATGACGACGGAGCGGCTTTGGCAGTCAATCAGGCGGCAGAGAAGCACGGTGTGCATATCACGGCGTTCTGGTGCGGCTGGGAAGGACGCAGAGTGTGGGACTTCTATGAAGGACAGCTGACGCTGGGACTGGTTCCTGCTGATTACAGAGCGGACCGGTTGAAAATGCTCATGGAAGGCTCTGATTTTGCCAAAAAGATCCATGTGCAGGATTTTGCCACACATGTAGGCTATATGCCGGAGAATCCTTACGATCCTAAGTACCAGGAAGTTCTGACCGCATGTAAGGCGATCGTGGAAAAATGCAGGGAAAACGGACAGAATTTCCTTTTTGAGACAGGACAGGAAACGCCGGTGACATTAAAACGTGCCATTCAGGATATTGAGAAGGATCTGGGCAAAGGAAATGTGGGAATCAACCTGGATCCTGCTAATCTGATCATGTACGGCAAAGCAAATCCTGTGGACGCGCTGGAAGTCTTTGGAGAATATGTCCGGGGCATCCACGGCAAGGACGGCAGGTATCCCACAGACGGACACCAGCTGGGAGCTGAGGTGCCGCTGGGGCAGGGTAAAGTAAATTATCCCGCGTTTATAGCAAAGCTGAAGGAAATCGGCTACCAGGGCGATATCACCATTGAAAGAGAAATTTCAGGGGAAGAGCAGAAAAAAGATATTAGGCTGGCGAAGGAAATTCTGGACCGTCTGCTTGGATAAAAGTCAAAGGGGCTGTCCCAAAACAGAAAAATTAAAACAAAGGCAGGTGTGACTCGTGGAGACATACCTGCCTCTGTTTTAATTTATAAAAAATCACTCATTTTTGTGCCGTCTTAAAAAGTAAGCAGCGTGGAGTTTTCTGTGGTAAAATATATCTGTATTATGAAACCATGAACACTCAGACAGAAAGCATTATAAAGAGAAATGCCGGATGAACCGGTGAGAGAAAGAAGGAAAAAGAGATGTGGATGATTTATGCAGCGGGCTCTGCGTTTTTTGCAGGGATTACTTCCATTCTGGCAAAATGCGGGATACGAAAGACGGATTCCACAGTGGCAACGGCAGTGCGGACTATTGTAGTACTGCTGTTTTCCTGGGGCATCGTGGGCATTGTGGGATCGGGAAGCCAGATTTTTTCAGTGAGCGGGAAGACCCTGCTGTTCCTTGTTTTGTCAGGAGCTGCCACTGGCGCTTCCTGGCTTTGCTATTTCCGTGCCCTGCAGACAGGAGATATCAATAAAGTGGTGCCCATCGACAAATCCAGTACCGTGCTGACCATCCTCCTTGCCCTGCTCTTTTTAGGGGAAGGGATCAATATGGGGAAAGCCTGGGCAGTGGCAGCGATCACCCTGGGAATCTTCCTGATGATGGAAAAGAAAGACGTAGGCGCCAAAAGCGATACGAAAGAAGGAAAGCACGGCTGGCTCTTTTACGCGGCAGGCTCTGCCCTGTTTGCCAGCCTGACTGCTATTCTGGGAAAGATCGGGATCACAGACGTGGAGTCTAATCTGGGCACGGCAGTCCGCACCTGCGTGGTGCTGGTCATGGCATGGGCGATGGTGTTTTTGACCGGAAAGCAGAGGGAGGTCCGGCAGATTGACAAAAAGGAGCTGCTTTACATCTGCCTGTCCGGCATTGCCACAGGAGCCTCCTGGCTGTGCTATTACCGGGCGCTGCAGGAGGGACCTGCCAGCGTGGTGGTGCCCATAGACAAGCTGAGTGTGCTGGTGACAGTGGCTTTTTCTTACATCGTATTTAAAGAAAAGCTGAAGCCGAAAGCGGCAGCCGGGCTTTTGCTGCTGACGGCAGGAACGGTGGCAATGGCGCTTCTTTAAAGGATTCATTAAGAAAGGTGTTTTTTCCACGGGATGAAACGCCTTTTTTGTTTACAATGCATTTCAGGCATGAAAAAGGATAAAAGATAAGCATTGGAAATTCCCGGGTATCTGTGTCAAAATAAATGCAGAGAGTAAGAAAACGAAATCAGAAACCAGGGAGGAATGAAAATGCAGTATACAAACTTAGGAAATTCAGACTTAAAGGTTTCCCGCATCTGCATGGGATGTATGGGATTCGGAGAGGCAGGAAACGGGCAGCATACCTGGACGGTGGACGAGGAGCACAGCAGAGAGATCATCCGCAGTGGCTTAGAGGGCGGCATTAATTTCTTTGACACAGCCATTGCCTACCAGAGCGGCACCAGCGAACAGTATCTGGGACGGGCGCTGAAAGATTTTGCCATAAGGGACCAAGTGACAGTAGCCACTAAATTTCTGCCCCGGACGCCGGAGGAGATTGAAAAGGGCGTCACTGCCCAGCAGCACATTGAACAGATGATCAATAAGAGCCTGGAGAATCTGGGAATGGACTATGTGGATCTGTATATCTACCATATGTGGGATTACGCCACTCCTTTATATGATATCATGGATGGGCTGAACCGGATAGTAAAGGCTGGAAAAGCCAGATACATCGGGATTTCCAACTGCTATGCCTATCAGCTGGCAAAGGCAAATGCCCTGGCGCAGAGGGAGGGTTTTGCCCAGTTTGTCTCTGTACAGGGGCATTACAACCTGATCTTCCGGGAAGAAGAGCGGGAAATGGCGAAATTGTGCAGAGAAGACAACATTGCCATGACCCCCTACAGCGCTCTGGCAGGAGGAAGACTGGCAAAAGCCCCGGGAGAAACCTCCAAGAGAAGGCAGGAGGACAGCTATGCCAGCCTGAAATACGATCAGACTGCCAAGGAAGACGGCGTGATCATTTCCCGGGTGGAGGAGCTGGCAGCCAGACATGGGGTTTCTATGACCGAAATTTCCTTGGCATGGCTTCTGACCAAAGTCACAGCGCCGGTGGTAGGCGCTACCAAGCTGCATCAGGTAGAGGGAATGGTAAAGGCAGCCGAGGTTTCTCTGACAGAGGAGGAAATTGCTTATCTGGAGGAGCTCTACATTCCTCACAGGCTGGTAGGCGTTATGGCGCAGAATACAGCGGAGCAGGCAAAGGAAACCCATGTGTGGTCCACGGGAAACCAGAAGATCTGAAGTATAGCCTGCAAAGAAAAAGTCAATAGAAGATGGAATATTTTTTAAATAGTAAATCACTGGTATGACAAAGGAGGAAGGAAATGAAAATCGTACTTTTACAAGGAAGCCCTAATAAGAAAGGCTCCACACATATCCTGGCAGAAGAATTCAGCCGGGGCGCCAGGGAGGCGGGACACAGCGTACAGAGATTTGACTTGACGGATCTTCAGGTAAATCCCTGTACCGGATGCATTGCCTGCGGCTATGAGGGACCCTGCGTACAGAAAGATGACAATGAAAAAATCCGGACAGCAGTTCTGGGCGCTGATATGATCGTATTTGCCACACCCCTTTATTATTATGGGATGTCAGCGCAGCTGAAGACCGTCATCGACCGTTTCTGCGCCTATAACAGCAGCATTACACGAAAACATATGAAATCTGCCCTGCTCAGCGTGGCATGGAACAGCGACGGCTGGACCTTTGACGCGCTGGAGAGCCATTACGAGACTCTGGTGCGCTATCTGGATTTCCGGGACCAGGGACGGATCCTGGGCAAAGGCTGCGGAAGCCCGTCTATGACAAAGCGCAGCCCTTATCCGGAGCGGGCTTACGAGCTGGGAAAAAAGCTGTGATCCGGTCCGTGGGCTTCCCGTGATTCTTCTGCGGAATCCTGGGAATTTTTCACTTAATGGACACAGACCTCTGCTAAAATAAAATCACGAAACCAGGAAGGAGTGATTTTATTTTGCGGATCTTGATCGCAGAGGATGATCAGAAGCTGCTGAAATCTCTGATTTATATTTTTGAACACAACCGGTTTAATGTAGATGGAGTCTCTTCGGGAAGTGAGGCGCTGGCGTACGCCAAATCCGGAGAATATGACGGCATGGTGCTGGACATCATGATGCCCGGTTTGGACGGACTGCAGGTACTGAAAACCCTTCGGGCAGAACATATCAATACCCCTGCATTGTTTCTTACTGCCAGAACGGAAGTAGAGCAGCGGATCGAGGGGCTGGATGCCGGGGCAGACGACTATCTTGCTAAGCCTTTTTCACCCAGGGAGCTTTTGGCAAGGGTGCGGGCCATGCTGAGGAGAAAGGAAAATTATGTCCCGCAGCTGCTGGAACTGGACGGTACAGTATTAAACCGCTCCACCTATGAACTGAGCTGTCAGAGCAGAACCTGTCCGCTGAGCGGAAGGGAATACCAGGTGCTGGAAATGCTTATGGAAAAACCCTATACGATTGTCCCCACAGAGCAGCTCCTGACCCACATCTGGGGCTGGAATACAGAGGTGGACAGCAGTGTGGTGTGGGTACATATCTCCAATATCAGGAAAAAAGCAGAGCGGATCGGAGCGCCCATCCAGATCCGTTTCGTGCGAAGCGCCGGGTATATACTGGAAAAGAAGGCGGAGGTCCCAGGATGATCCGCCGTCTCCGCAAAAGAATGGTCCTCATCTGCGGAGGGGCTGTGCTGGCGGTATTTCTCCTTCTGTTCCTTGTGATCTGCGCGGCAAGTTTTCATCAGCTGAATCAGGCGATCGATGGATTTCTCGACAGCATTGCGGACAATGGAGGGAAGCTGCCGGAGCCGGATGCTGATACAGAGGGCAGAGCAGATCCGGGACCCTGGGTATTGTTCCGGGAGAAAGCCAGATTTGATATCCGTTTTTTCACGGCTGATTTCGATGAAAACGGCAGTCTTTTATCCGTGGACAGAAAGGCAGATGCAGAAATATCCCAAGAAGAAGCAGAAAGCTGCGCGCTTCAGGTCTTTCGCCAGTCCGAAGACCGGGGCTGGAAGGCAGGCTACCGTTATCGGAAGTATGCCACAGATACCGGCTGGACCCTTATCTTTGCAGAGGGAAGCCTGAATCAGTCTGTGACGCAGATGCTGCTTTTTACCGTCGGCGGGGTAATGGCAGGGACAGCAGCGGTAATTCTTCTGCTGATCTTTCTGCTTTCCCGGCGGGCGGTCCGCCCTGCGGCGCAGGCGTATGAGCGGCAGAAACAGTTTATCACGGATGCCAACCATGAACTGAAGACGCCGCTGACGCTGATCATGACCAACCTGGACATTGTAGAGACAGAGTGCGGCAGAAGTGAGTGGATCGATGATATCCGCAGTGAAGGAGAGCGGATGAGCGAACTGATCAATCAGCTGATCCTGCTCACCAGAATGGATGAAACGATGCCGGGAAGCCAGGATTCTCTGTTTCATTTAAGCAGTACGGTCAGGGAAACCCTTGCCGGATTTCAGGTGCTGGCGCAGGAGAATGGGAAACAATTCTGTGCCCACATCGAGCCGGAGGTTGCTTATTATGGGAAACAGGAGGAGATCTGCCGGCTGCTGGATATCCTTTTGGAAAATGCAGTGAAATACTGTGATCCCCAGGGGGAAATCTATGTGTCCCTGCGGGGAAAAAGACACCCGCAGATCCGGGTGGAAAACACCTGCCGGGGAGTGAAAGAACTGGAGCTGGACCGGCTTTTTGATCGGTTTTACCGGGGAGATAAAGCCAGGAGCAGCAGCGGAGGATTCGGGATCGGACTGTCTATTGCCCGGAGCATCGTGAGAAATCACAGGGGAGAGATTACTGCATACAGGAAGGGAGAAGACCGGATCGGGTTTAAGGTGATACTTAGATAAAAGGTGCCTGAATCAGAGCATATCCGGTTTGGATATGCTCTGAACCGCAAGCCTATTTAAGCTCTGTACGGCGGATAACAGTATAAGAGCCGCTTCCTAAAAGTACGATCAGGAATAAGAGAGTCAGAGCAGGGAACAGATTATGGATGGTTCCGTCAGCCATAAAGCCCATTGCCTTTTTCATAAACTCTAAAATAGTATGGGTGAGTTCTGCTGAGAAAACATATCGGAATAAGGCAATGACCAGCAGCACGGCACCGCCAAGACTAATACCTAAATAAATGGATCCATTTTTTCCCGCTTTATTGATGATAAGGATTCCTAAATACAGCAGACTGCAGACCAGTATATAGACAAGAAACAGCCACAGCCAATTCATAAATCCGCTGCCGTATCCGTATATTGCACCATAAAGAGAAAAATAATGATCGTTCATGCAGTGGATCACATTTCCCACCACTGTGTCTACAAGTGCCATGGTGCCGGAGATGAAGCAGAACATGGAATAAGTTGCCGCGAAGATATAGCTGCGCGTAAATCCATTTTGTATCAGCATTTTGAAATCTTCCTTAAATCCCAGAACTCCTAAAATTCCAATATAGATAAGCGTATTCATTTCCAAAACGTTTGTTCCCACATCTTCAAAAGAACCTGTAATAAGTCCGATCAGGATCGTGATCAGACCCACGAGAGCATATTGTATTGCGTAAAAAATCCAAATATATTTAAAGGAAGTCATGCATTCATAACAAACAACAGATTTTAAGTTCTTCATGATCCGTTCCCCCCATTCTCTGTTAATTTGACAAATAGTTTTTGCAGATTCATAGACGAAATCTGCAGGCTGCTGTTTTGCGGAAGCGCTGATTTTTCACCTAATACATAAGCGATTTTCAGACCGCCCAATTCATCATATCCGATTACATTTTTACCAATGCAATAGCTTTCTACATCTTTTGTCATGCCGGATACGCTGTAACCTGTTTCCAGCAGTGTCCCCACGTTTTCCTGCAGCAAAATGCTGCCTTTATCGATCAAAACAACCTCTTCAATGATATTTGCAACTTCCTCAATTAAATGGGTTGCAAGAATAAAGGTACGTTCTTCCGTTTCATATTCTTTCAGAAGCAGACGGTAAAATAATTCTCTGTGGTTTGCGTCCAATCCTAAAACCGGCTCGTCGAAAATGACATACGGTACACGGAGCGATAAAGCAACGGTCAATTTGAAAATCGATTGATAGCCTTTTGACAGCGCCTTAAACCTTTTATTTGTATTAAGATTAAATTTTTCTGCGATTTCAAAGGCTTTTTCCGTATCAAAGCTTTCATAAAAGCGTTTGATCCATTTAAAATGGTCTTTTATTTTCAAGCTGGTATCGTATAGATCTGCTTCGCTCATACAGAAGATTTTTTCATGTACTGCCATATTTTCTTTTGCCGGCATATCATCAATGAAAATTTCTCCTTTATCAGCAAAAATGCGATTGGCAATAATGTTGATAAGCGTCGATTTCCCTGCGCCGTTTCTCCCTAAAAAACCGTAGATTTTTCCGTACTCAAAAGAGAAGGAGACATTGTCTAAGGCTGTTATGTTCTTATAGGTTTTGGTGATATTTTTAATTTGGATCCCGTTCATTGTCATAACCCCTTTCTATTAGTTGGATAACTTCTTCTTTGGTCATCTTTAGCTTAGACGCTTCTGCAACCAGTGTGGCAATATACTGGTCGAAAAACTGTCCCTGCCGTTTTGTGCGTATTTTATTGACTGCCCCTTCTTTTACATACATTCCTAAACCTCTTTTTTTATATAGGATTTCTTCATCTACAAGCATATTCATTCCTTTTAATACAGTATGAGGATTGATATTCAACAGGGCAGATATTTCATTTGTAGAGGGTATCTTGGTTTCCTCCGGAAAGGTCCCCAGGAATATAGCGTCCTCAAGCTGTTCGGCTATCTGGATGAATATAGGCTTATCTGTGTTTGTATCGATATGCACGTGATCACTCCTTTGTTTGTGAGTTAGTTACTTGAGTAACTAACTACCTTACAGCTTCAGTATAGTCAGTATGAATAGAAATGTCAAGAGATTTTTTATGTCGTTTCATGGTGGGTTCCACATCCTAAGCATCTCCTTGTTTTCACAGTTTCTTCACAGAGAACTTTAGGCTGGCTTTAGGGAAGCCCGTTATAATAAAGTCGTTCTAACCAGAATGAAGTGAAACGAGGAAAATATTCCAGGAGGAAAGGGCGAAACATGATTGAAGTAAAAAATCTTACCAAGTATTACGGGGATCATAAAGCAGTGGATCATCTGTCGTTTTCCATACAGGACGGAACGGTCTGCGGCTTTCTGGGACCAAACGGTGCGGGAAAATCCACCACCATGAATATGATGACCGGATGTCTGTCTGCCACGGAAGGGAGCATTTCCATCTGTGGGTTCGATATCTTTGAACATCCGCTGGAGGCGAAAAGGATGATCGGATATCTCCCGGAACAGCCGCCCCTTTATTTTGAGGAGACACCCAGGGAATATCTGAGATTTGTGGCAGAGGCGAAGAAGCTTCCCAGAGAAAGTATCCGGGAAGAGATCGAGAGGATCCTGGCAGAGACGCAGATCCAGGATGTGGCAGACCGCCTGATCAAGAACCTGTCCAAGGGCTATAAGCAGAGAGTGGGCATAGCCCAGACTCTGCTGGGAAATCCCAAGGTGATCATTCTGGATGAGCCTACGGTGGGGCTGGATCCGCTTCAGGTCGTGGAGATCCGTGACCTGATCAAATCTCTGGGAAAGAAACATACCGTAATCTTAAGCAGCCACATTCTGTCGGAAGTACAGAACATGTGCGATGAGATCCTGATCATATCCAAAGGCAGCCTCATCGCCTATGATACAGCAGAGAATCTGGAGAAAAGGATGCTTCCCAAAACCTCCATCGAGCTGCTGACTGACGCGGACCGGACAGAGAGTGAAAAGGTTTTCAAAGACCTGGAAGGCATTGACCGCACAGAATATGCAGAGGAAGAAAACGGTCTGCTGAGGATCCTCATCGAGACCACGCCCCAGCAGGAATTTTCTGCGAGAAAAGTCCTTTCGCGGCGGTTTGCCAAAGTCAACCGGGCGATTCTGAAAATGGATCTTGTTAAAGCAAATCTGGAAGAAATCTTCCTGGAACTGACCAGCGCAGAGGAAGAAGCAACAGGAGAGGAGGAAGAGGTATGACAGCAGTTTTCCGTCATGAGGTCCGGCTGTTTTTTTCCGGACTGACCGCCTATGTATACGGGGCGTTTCTGTTGATCTTTGTAGGACTTTATATGATGTACTATAACCTGACTGCAGGCTACGCCAATTTTGAACTGGCGCTTGCGGGAGCATCCTTTTCGTTTATCATCACCATTCCCATTATTACCATGCGCATCATCGCGGAGGAGAAAAAGCAGAAGACAGACCAGCTGTTATATTCCCTGCCTATCTCCACCACGCAGATCGTTGTGGGGAAATTCCTGGCAGTCTTTCTTACTTCGGCGCTGCCTATGTGCCTGGTGGTTTTCTATCCGCTGCTTCTGAAAAATTACGGGAATCTGTATCTGCCCACTTCCTACGGAGCAATGTTCGGATACCTTCTGACGGCGGCAGCGCTGCTGTCTATGGGAGTCTTTCTCTCATCGATCACCGAGTCCCAGCCCATGGCGGCAGGCATCTGTTTTGCCGTGATGGTACTGAATTATTATATGGTGACGCTGGCAGAATACGCGGCTTCTTCTGCCTTTGGTTCTCTGGCGGCGCTGATCGTCATCGAGGTGCTGCTTGCCGCGGTCATAAAGCATATGACACGCAATGCCGTTTTGTCCGAGATCTTCGGAGCCGCGGCTGCCGCGGCGACGGTTCTTTTGTATCTTTATAAGACAGAATGGTTTGAAGGACTGTTTCCCAAGATCCTGGAAAACCTGTCTGTTTATGAAAGATTTTATGAGTTTGTGGACGGGATTTTTGATTACACGCATGTGGTCTATTTTCTCAGTGTGATCGTTTTCTTCCTGTTCTTAACCGTACAGTCACTTGAGAAAAGGAGATATAATTGATGAAGAACCTGATAAAAAATTCTTTGCACAGTGTAAAAGAACAGTTCGGTACCCGTTCCACCAGGGTAGGAAGCTACAGCTTTTTTCTGACGGTTCTCGTGCTGGCGATCCTGGTGGCTGTCAATGTGGCGCTCAGCTTCCTTCCGGACCGGTATGTACAGAAAGACCTGACTGCCAATCAGCTGTATTCCCTGTCCAGCCAGTCCAAGGTGCTGCTGGGAACGGTAGAGGATGAGATCACCATTTACTGGGTAGTAGCCAGCGGAAATGAAGATGAATATGTGGAAAAACTGCTCCACAATTATGAGGATTACTGCGACCGGATCACTGTGGTGAAGAAGGACCCGGATCTGAATCCAGACTTTACCAATGCTTATACAGATGAGACGATTTATAATAATTCCATCATTGTAGAGTGTGGAGATAAGTACCGCTATATCAGTTATGAAGACATTTATGAAACCAGCGGATATTCGTATTATTCTTCCTATACTTCCTCCAGCAAGTTTGCCGGGGAGAGCCTTATTACTTCTGCGATCTCCTACTGTATCACAGAAGAGCTTCCGGTGATCCATGTACTGGAAGGGCATGGGGAGACCGCCTTTTCAGACAGCTTTACCAGCGCGCTGGAGAGAGACAATTTAAGCACAGAGACCCTGTCCCTGCTGGAATATGAGGAGGTGCCGGAAGAGGTACAGTGCATCCTGATCTATGCGCCTTCTACCGATCTTTCTGAGACAGAGAGAGACATGCTGATCTCTTATCTGGACAATGGCGGACGCCTTCTGATCCTTAGCGGAACTGCGCAGGAGGACGAGCTTTCCAATCTGAATGCAGTAGCAGAGCATTATGGGATCACGGTCCAGGAGGGCGTGGCTGTGGAGCAAAGCAGTGAGCACTATGTGTTCGGCAGTCCGGTTCTGCTGATGCCGGAAATGAATTCCAGTGAGATCACCGATCCTCTGATCTCTGATAAGTATAATGTGATCCTGCCTGTGGCAAAAGCGCTGGATGTATCGGCAGCCAGCGACGATGTGACGGTTACCAGTCTTCTGGAATCCTCCGAAGAAGCCATACTGAAGACAGCGGGATACGGCATTACCACATACGAAAAAGAAGACGGAGATCTGGACGGACCTCTGACATTGGCTGCGCTGGTGACGAAAGATCTGGAGGAAGAGAAGCAGATGCAGCTGGTGTGGATCGCCTCTTCGGAGATGCTGGCAGAGGAGTATAATTCCCTTTCTTCTGATGCCAATGAAGACTTTGTATTAAATGCCCTGGAGATGATGAGCGAAAAAGACGACGGTATTTCTGTCCGCTCCAAGAGTCTTTCTTATGAATACCTGACCGTCAGCACCAGCGCGGCTTCCTATATCAAACTGCTGACCATCGGGGTCATTCCGGCAGTGTATCTAATCACAGGCATTATCGTGGCAGTAAGGAGGAAACGCAGATGAAACGGCAGAAAAAATTAGGGATTCTTACAGCAGTGCTCATCCTGTGCATCGCGGCAGCTGTTGCGCTTTCCAGGATGGATTTTGAAGAGAAAATGACAGGAACACAGACCACGATCATTGACGTAGACAGCTCAGAAATCACTGCGCTTTCCTGGAAATACGAAGAGGAAGTAAGCTTCCGCTATGAGGACGAGGAGTGGATAAATACCGAGGATGAGGAGATGCCGGTGAACCAGGAGCTTCTGGGAGAAATTGCCGAAAACCTATCCAATATTACCTCCGATAAAAGAGTGGAGGAAGCAGACAGTCTGAGTATGTATGGGCTCAGCGAACCTGCCTATACCATTACCATAGAGGCGGATAAAACCTATGAACTCTCCATAGGAGACGAGACCTTTACAGACGGTGAGATCTATCTGTCTGCAGGCGATGAATATGTATATCTTACCGATGCCGGGCTGGTGGATGAGATTTCCTATAATCTGTACGATCTGGTCCAGGAAGAAGAGATACCGGAGATGGAAAGCATTTCCTCCATCTCCATTGACAAGGCATCTGCGGCAGAGCTGGTATACAAGGAGAACAGCAGCTACTGCTACAGCGATGCCTATACCTATTATCTGAAGGATGGGGAAACGTATCAGAATCTGGATAATGACAATGCCAAGGCTGCATTTGATACCCTGACAGGATTCTCCTGGGAAGAATGCGTGGATTATTATGCAGACGATGGGGAACTGAAAACCTATGGTCTGGATGAGCCGGATGCCGCGGTCACAGTCAGCTATACAGAGGAAGAAGGCGAGACACAGGAATTCGCCTATGAAGTAGCTGCCGCGGAGGAATCCTATTATGCCAGGATCCGGGATTCCCGTATGGTATACCGCATCAGCCAGGAAGTCTATGATACGGCTGTGCAGGCTTCCTATGAGGAGCTGAAACCGGATGAAGTGATTCTTCTGGACTGGGATACCGTGGACAGCGTCGACCTGGAACTGGACGGCAGTCTCTACACCATTGAGGTTGAGAGCAGAGGCGACGATGACTATGACTATACATTCCAGGGAGAAGACATTGCGTTCGGCGATGTGCTGTCAGAGCTGTCATCCATTACCTCTTCCGAGGACCTGGAGGAGCAGCCAAAGCTGGGGGACAACAAAGAGGAACTGGTCCTTACCTTCCATCGGAATACGGAAGAATATGCGGAAGTGGAGCTGATCTTCTACCAGTATGACGGAAGCTGCTGCATCCCTGTGCTGGATCAGGTACAGCTGGATGCCGTTGGCAGGTCCGAGGTAGTATCCCTGAAAGAAGCAATCAATTCGGTGATCCTGGACAGTGAAAAAGAAGAATAAAAAACAGATAAAGGCAGGCTGGAAAAGCAATTCCGGCTTGTCTTTTTCTGCGTTTGCTTTTATACTTTACCTGGAACGAAGGAAAAAGCGCATCATGCGCAGACAAGAGAGAGGGGCGGGAGGAATCCTGCAAAGGCAAGAAGCATATGAATTTTAGAAAACAAATGAAAAAAGAAGCCAGAAGCGCACTGAAAAAGCATTATGTAATTTTCGCGGCTGCCTGTCTGATCGCGGCATTTCTGTCTGCGGAATTTACCGGAGCTTTGAATTTCTCCAGGGCGCAGGACTATGAGCAGATCCTGCTCTATGAAGAAGAAGGAAAAGAAGTAAAAGTCACCAGCAATATCACAGGCGTGGGCTGGGCGGATATTCTCAGGATCATGGCAGAAAAAGATACCGAAGCCGGAGAAGAGATGTCCCGCCAGCTGCAGGAAAAAGCAGTCCAAGAGGCGGCGCAGGGGAACCCCATGTTCGGCAGGACAAGAGGCGTGCTGTCCGGGGTTGTCAATCAGGTCAGCTCCGGCTCTATCCTGGTGACTGCCACAGCAGCCATAGCATCCTTTACCGGGTCAGACGACGCGGGCGTTATGGTCTTGATCCTGCTGGGAGCGCTGGGCATGTTTCTGTTCTGGGCTTTGGTCCAGAATGTGTTCCCCGTGGTGGTGCGGAGAGTATTTCTGGAAGGGATGATCTATGACCGGGTCACGCCCCAGCGTTTTGTATTTCTGCTGCGGGTCAGGAAATGGCTGAAAGCATCCTGGATCATGTTGGTAAAATATCTGTTTTACACTCTGTGGTGCCTGACAGTGATCGGGGCGTTTGTGAAGCGCTATTCCTATTTTCTGGTGCCCTATATTGCAGCGGAAAATCCTGATCTGACAGCCCGTCAGGCGATCACCCTGTCCAGGAAGATGATGAAAGGGCATAAGTGGGAATGCTTTGTCTTTGAATTATCCTTTCTTGGCTGGGAAATTCTGGGCGCCGCAACCCTGGGCGTGTTCAACATCCTGTATACCAATCCCTATAAAACAGCGGCGTTTACCCGGTATTACGGCAGGCTGCGGGCTCTGGCACAGGAGAAGAAACTTCCCGGCGCGCAGCTTTTGTGTGATCCCTATCTGTACGAAAAAGCGGATCCGGGTCTTTTGGTCCTGGAATATGCAGATGTGATCGAGGTTATGGAGAATCCGCCGGAGGAGGCAGAGGGGATGACCTCACTTTCCGGCTGGAGGGGCGTACTTGCCCGCAATTTCGGCATCCTGGTGTTCCGCAGGGAGCAGGAGCGGCAGTATGAGCAGCGGCAGGCGCAGACCGTCCGGCTGCAGGCGCTGATGGACGATGCCAGAGGAGAGGCATATCCGGTGCGCCTTTACCCCATACCGGAGGAAGAGAGAAGAAAGTTGGTAGAGTCTCTGAACTATATGCGGCATTATTCCGTTTGGTCGCTGGTCATGATTTTCTTCAGTCTGTCTGTGTTTGGCTGGCTCTTTGAAGTAGGGATGCATCTGGTCTCCTATGGAGAATTTGTAAACCGGGGCGCTCTGCATGGTCCCTGGATCCCCATATACGGGACCGGAGCCGTCCTGATGCTTACCATACTGAACCGCCTGCGCAGAAATCCGGCGCTGGAATTTCTGGCAACCATCCTGCTGTGCGGTTTTCTGGAGTATATGACCTCCTTTGTCATGGAACTTGCCAGCGGAGGCACCAAATGGTGGGATTACAGCGGGTATTTCCTGAATCTCCACGGCAGGATCTGCGCTGAGGGGCTTCTGGTATTCGGGGTAGGCGGTCTGGCGATTGTCTATGCCATTGCTCCAATGATCGATACGCTGACAGAGAAAGTAAGCGGGAAGATCTTAAAGCCGGTGTGCGTGATTTTTATAACTGTGTTTGTCATGGACGCCGTTTACTCCCAGATCCATCCCAATGTGGGAAAAGGCGTCACAGATATCGAAGAGACTGTCAGCGTTTCCATACAGACGGAAAAGTCCTGCTGACAAGTGATACCTGAAAGGCATGATGGATTCATAAAAGCAGGCATTAGACAGAAAATACCTGCAGTGCTATCATAAAAGCTGTAAAAACAAAAGCAGGAGAAGGATAGTTTAATGAACCAGGTAATGTTTACAAACAAACAGCTGAAAGATATGATCGTGCCGCTGATCGCAGAGCAGTTTCTTGTGATGCTGGTGGGGCTGGCAGATACCTTTGTGGTAAGCTATGCCGGAGAAGCGGCGGTCTCGGGGGTTTCTCTGGTCAATTCCTTTAACACGATCTTTCTCTTTCTGTTCACAGCCCTTGCCTCCGGCGGGGCTGTGGTGGTCAGCCAGTACATTGGAAGAAAAAATACAGACAAGGCGTCAGAAGCCGTCAGCCAGCTTCTGATGGTCTCGGTCCTGTTTTCTGCGGCAGTGTCTGTGCTGATCCTGATCTTCAACCAGGGGATCATACGGGCAATCTTCGGACAGGTAGAGCCGGAGGTGGAGGAGGCGTGTGTCACCTATCTTCGGATCTCAGCCTATTCCTATCCTGCTCTGGCAGTCTACAATGCCGGTGCGGCGCTGTACCGGAGCGTGGGAAAGACCAGCACCACCATGAAGATTTCCATCATCGCCAATGTGATCAATGTAGCCGGAAATCTCATTGGTGTATTTGCACTTCATGCAGGGGTGGCAGGGGTGGCATACCCTTCGCTGATCTCCCGGGTATTTTCGGCAGTGGTGATCACGCTGCTCTGCTTTCGGGATCAGGAAGGTGTCCGTTACCGGTGGCGGCAGATTCTGTCGTGGAAAAGCGAGCTGCTGAAGACCATCATGGGAATCGCGGTGCCAAACGGTCTGGAGAGCGGCATTTTCCAGCTGGTCAAGGTAGGCCTCAGCAGCATTGTGGCTCTGTTCGGCACCAGCCAGATCGCTGCCAACGGCATTGCCCAGAGTATCTGGAGCGTGGCGTCTCTGATCAGCGTGGCAATGGATGCCGTTTTTATCACGGTTATCGGTCAGTGTATGGGAGCCGGAGATACCCTGCAGGCAGAAGCTTATTTTAAGAAGCTGATGAAGCTGACTGTGGGGATTTCCCTTGCCTGGAACGGTCTCATCGCTCTTTTCACGCCCTGGATCGCAGGCACCTATGCAGTTTCGGAGGAAACCAGGCAGTACGTGCTGTATCTGGTCCTGATCCATAATCTGGGCAATTCTATTTTATTTCCGTTTGCCGATCCCCTGGGGAAGGGACTTCGCGCGGCAGGAGATGTGAAATATACGGTAGTGGTGTCCCTGTTTACCACCATCGGTGTGCGGCTGCTCCTGTCATTGCTGTTTGGAATTGTCCTTCAGATGGGCGTCATCGGAATCGCCCTGGCAATGTGCATGGACTGGCTGGTAAGAGCCGTCCTTTTCTGGATCCGGTTCAAGAAAGGAAGATGGAAAACCTTTCAGGTGGTTTAAAAAAGAGCATTTAAGAAAGAAAAACGTGCAGTTCATGGGCAGTCTTTGACTTTGCGTATGGGCTGCGCGTTCTTTTTTTGAAGATTCTTTAGAAAGGCTTTGGAAAAGTTCTTGTGAAAAACAGCTAAAAAAAGGACAGAAAAATTGTATTTTAAGACAATAGACAGATGGAATTGTTAGTTATACACTAAACTTATGATTAAGATACAATCATAAGTATGGAAAGAGAGAAAAAACAGGAGGCAGAGACAATGAAAAGTGCAGTTTTTTACGGGAAACATGATCTGAGAGTGGAAGAACATGAGATGCCAAAGGTAGGACCAAAGGATGTGCTGATCCAGGTAAAGGCATGCGGCGTATGCGGAACAGACGTACATATTTATGAAGGAGATAAGGGTGCTGCGGAGGTAACGCCGCCTACCATTTTAGGACATGAGTTCTCCGGCGTGATCGCCAAAGTGGGAGAAGAGGTAACCGAATTTCAGATCGGAGAGAGGGTCTGCATTGACCCTAACTGCTATTGCGGAAGCTGCGAGCCCTGCAGAAACGGTGTTGCCCATTACTGCCAGCATATGATCGGATACGGCACCACCGTCAACGGCGGATTCGCGGAATACTGCGCGGTCAATGAGCGGCAGGTTTACCGTCTGGGAGACCATACGACTTTTGAGCAGGGCGCTATGACAGAGCCGGTTGCCTGCTGTCTCCACGGCATGGATCTGTGCCAGGTGCGCCCCGGTCATCAGGTGGCAGTCATCGGCGGCGGCATGATCGGACTTTTGATGGTCCAGCTGGCAAAGCTGGCAGGCGCGGCAAAGGTGGCGCTTTTAGAGCCGGTGCAGAGCAAACGGGAAGTGGGCAGGAAGCTGGGGGCTGACGTATGCATTGACCCAATCCGGGAAGATGCAAAAGCCCGTCTGAAGGAAGCGGGAATGACCTGGATCAATACGGTCATTGAATGTGTAGGGCGTCCGTCTACCATCCAACAGGCGATCGATCTTGCGGGGAATAAGGCAGTTGTCATGATGTTCGGTCTGACCAAGCCGGATGAGACCATCTCCGTAAAGCCCTTTGAAATCTTCCAGAAGGAGCTGGAGCTGAAAGCCTCTTATATCAATCCCTATACCCAGAAGCGGGCGCTGGATCTGATCGACTCCGGAAGGCTGGATGTCAGCAGCATGGTCTATGAAGTGGCAGGACTGGACGCCCTGGAGGATGTGCTGGGCAAGCCGGAGCTTCGGGCAAACGGGAAATATATTATTTCACCGGAGAAATAGGGGAGTCCTCCGTGATCAGCCGCAGCGCCTTTTTGAACTGGAAGGTAAAAAGAACGGCTGTAAAGGACACTGCCAGGAAATCGGCAATGGGTTCTGCCAGGTAGACGGCTTTGGTCTGCTCCTGAGGCAGCAGCACCGGCATCAGGTAGATCAGAGGAATGAGCAGGACAAATTTCCGCATGACGGCTACCGTAATGGAGGCTTTGGCATTTCCCAAGGAAGTAAAGGTCATCTGGCAGGCAATCTGGATGCCGAAGAGGAAGAGGCTGCCCATATAGAGGCGCAGGGCGGCAGCCGTAAATTCCAGCAGTTCCGGATCCGAGGTAAACATAGAAGCAAAGATCCGGGGAAAAAGCATGACCAGCAGCCACAGGAGCACGGAATAACAGAGGCTGCATTTTAACAGAAGCTGGAAAGCGCCTTTGACCCGGTCTTTGTTTCGGGCGCCGTAATTAAAGCTGATAATGGGCTGGGCACCCTGCCCCAGACCCTGCAGGGGAAGCATGGCGAACTGCATAACGCTGGTCAGAATGGTCATAGCGCCTACTGCCACGTCGCCTCCGTATTTCAGCAGGGAGGAGTTAAAGCACACGGAGATAATGCTTTCGCTTGCCTGCATGACAAAGGTGGAAAGTCCCAGAGCCAGACTGGGCAGGAAAATCTGCGGCTCCAGACGCAGGAATTTCCTGCGGATCTTTAACTGTGTTTTCTTTCCGAAAAGGAAGGAAAGCACCCAGGCACAGGACATCGCCTGGGAAAGGATCGTAGCCAGGGCTGCGCCCCGGACGCCCAGGTCAAAACCGAAGATAAAGACTGGATCCAGGATAATATTCGCCACTGCGCCGATGAGCACGGAAAGCATGCCTGTTTTGGCAAAGCCCTGGGCAGTGATGAAGGTATTCATGCCCAGCGTCATCTGTACAAAAATGGTGCCTATGGCATAGATGTTCATGTAGCTGACCCCGTATGCAATGGTATTTTCGCTGGCACCGAAGGTCAGGAGCAGATCCCGGTTCCACAGAAGCAGGACTGCGGTGAGAACGGCAGATACGAGGATCTGCAGCAGAAAGCAGTTTGCCAGGGTCTTTTCTGCGGATTCGTAATCCCCCTTTCCCATGAAGATGGAGGCTCTGGGGGCTCCGCCGTATCCTACAAAGGCGGCAAAGGCAGATACGATCAGGATCAGAGGCATGCATACGCCCACACCGGTCAGCGCCAGCGCGCCCTCGCCGGGAATATGACCGATATAGATCCGGTCTACGATGTTATAAAGCATATTAATGATCTGGGCAGCCACTGTAGGCAGAGCCAGCTTCATCAGCAGTCTGCCAAGAGGTTCTTTTCCCAGGAAATCTTTGTCACGGTTCATTTCAATTCTCTCCTTTCCATAGCTGTCCGGGTATTTTCCCGGATTTTTTGATTGATCTGGCAGAAGGTTTCCACCTCTGCCGGTGTAAGCCCCAGAAAGATGATTTTGCGCAGGTCTCTGTTTATCTGTTCCACATCCTCGGCAATGGGGCAGGCGTGCCGGGTGAGGGTGAGATGGATCCGCCTCCTGTCCGCCCTGTCCTGGCGCCGGGTTATGAGGTTTTTCTGGTAAAGGCTTTCCACTGCCGGGGACACATTGCTTTTCTTTAATCCTCTTAATTCTACAATATCAGCTGCCGTATCCTTCCCCGGATTGTTGTGCAGAAAGCTGAGGATCGCCGCCTCTGACAAGGTCAGATGGTAGCGTTCACAGAGGTCCCTCAGCATAGCTTCATGCAGCCGGGTGATCTGGCGGATACTGCTTAAAAAATCAGTGGTAGTGCTGCTCATGGTTCGCCTCCCTGTTATTTTTTATTCGTAAATAGTTATGCCAAATAACTATTTATACATATAACTATTATATGCCGGATATCCGATCTGTCAAGCGCTTTTCAGATCCGCTGTCCGGGGCAGGATGCGCCTTTTAAAGGCAGCTTTTTCTTGACCTTCAGATAAGAGAAAGTTTATAATTTAAGAGACAGATCCTGCAGAGAAACCTGCAAAAAACAGCCGCCGCAGAACGGGTTTGCAGGCGCGGGGAAGAACCGCCTCAGGCAGGAGCAGACCGCAGAAAAAGGAGAAAAAACTATGACAGAGAAGGAATTGATGCTGTCCGAGCAGCTTTACATTGCACAGGATGAGGAACTGGCAAGAGACAATGCAAAAGCCAGAAAGCTCACAAGGCTGATCAACACCACCACAGAAGAGCAGGGAGAGTACCGGCTGCAGCTTTTCCGGGAATTACTGGGAAAAGTGGGGAAAAGTTTCTGGATCGAACCGCCTTTCCGCTGTGACTATGGCTGCAATACCTATATCGGAGAAAACTTTTATGCCAATTACGACTGCATCATCATTGATGTGGCAGAGGTGCATATCGGCGACAATGTGTTCTTCGGTCCCCGGGTAGGCGTCTATACAGCCGGACATCCCATTGACGCAGAAGTACGCAATACCCAGCTGGAGTATGGAAAGAAAATCACCATCGGAAGCAATGTGTGGGTGGGAGCGAATACGGTGATCAATCCGGGTGTTGCCATTGGAAGCAATGTAGTCATCGGCTCTGGCTCGGTGGTGACTAAGGACATTCCCGACGGCGTCGTTGCCGCGGGCGTACCCTGCCGGGTGATCCGCAGCATCACAGACCAGGACAAAGCTTACTGGAAGCAGCAGGCAGCAGTTCATGAGGAAAACAAGGAAAAATAAACAGGCAGGGAATTGTATATAACGCATAGCCCCAGTCCTTGCTGAAGGGATTGCTTTTGGTCGATTTTTGCATATAAAAAGTATGTTTAGACTGGATAATTTGGCTAATATGTGTTATGATTAGTTCGACGATTGCAAGCTGGTATAGTATTTGCTCATAGTTGCTTTTCTTTTAAGGACAGAAGGGAAGAGCGGCAGGCAGATCAGGCTTGAAAATCAATATTATTTAAGGAAGGTGAGCAATTGGAAAATTATACCAAGTATAAGTTAAAAAGCAGTGATGAACTGGCGTCCTTATTGGCCGATAAAGACAATCTGTTTGTCATTGCCTGTAACAAGTGCTTCAAGGAATTTGAAACGATTGACGAACCAGAATGTGGTGAGTTTGAGAAGATCGCTGCCGAAAACGGAAAGACAGTGACCGGCAGTGCAAGAGTGGATTTCTTGTGCAATAAGACCCAGACAGAAAAGCAGCTGCAGGAGATGATTCCGGAAGGCACGGAGAATGTCATTGTAATTTCCTGCGGTCTGGGAATTCAGACCATTGCAGATTTAGCGGAGAAACCTGTATATGCGGCCAGCAATTCACTGAATTATACAGGATATCACGGCATGGCACTGACAGAGCGGAAATGCGACGCCTGCGCCCAGTGTTATCTGAACGTAACCGGCGGTGTCTGTCCTATCGTCGACTGCTCTAAGAGTCTGGTAAACGGACAATGCGGCGGTGCCAAAAACGGCAAATGTGAAGTAGACGGCAGCAAAGACTGCGCATGGGAAAAAATCTACCGGCGCCTGGAAAAACAGGGACGTCTGGAAGAATTCCTGAACCAGCCCATCCAGCTGAGAGACTACTCAAAAGTGAATTTCAAATTTGTAAATGATTATGTAAAATCCATCCGGGAAAACCGTCTGGAAGGCTATTACGGCGGCGTTCATCCGTCCGAACGCAAAGAAGCTACCGAGCATCTGAAGCTTCAGCAGTTCCCGGATCCGGAAACCGTTGTCATTCCTCTGTCCATGCATGCAGGCGCTCCGGCGAATCCTGTCGTTCAGGTAGGAGATACTGTGAAAGTGGGACAGAAGATCGGCGAGGCAGCCGGCTTTATCAGCAGCCCCGTACATTCCAGCGTCAGCGGTACAGTTACAGCCATTGAGAATCATGGACATGCTACAAGAGGCGAATGCCTATCTGTGGTAATTCAGTCCGATGGAAAGAATACCCTGCATGAATCCGTTCAGCCCAATAAGGATCTGGACAGCCTGACTCCGGACGAGATCGTAGAGATCGTAAAGGAAGCAGGAATCGTAGGTATGGGCGGCGCAGGCTTCCCCACATCCGTGAAGTTAAAACCTGCTAAGCCGGTAGATACCATCCTCTTAAACGGCTGCGAATGCGAGCCTCTTCTGACTGCAGACCACAGAGTACTTCTGGAGTTTGCGGACGATGTCATCTTTGGTCTGAAAGCGATCATCAAGGCAGTAGGCGCTGAAAAGGGTCTGATCGTCATTGAAGATAATAAGCCGGATGCCATTGAGCTTATGAAAGAAAAAGCAGCGGACTGCAGCGATATCGACGTTGTGGTAGCTAAGACAAAATATCCCCAGGGCGCTGAGAAAATGCTCATCAAGCGCGTGATGGGAAGACAGGTGCCAAGAGGCGGCCTGCCTGCAGATGTAGGCTGCGTTGTCAGCAACATCAGCACCACCAAAGCCATTGCCGATGCCATCCAGAAGGGTATGCCTTTAGTGGAGCGTGTTGTCACTGTGACCGGAGAGCATGTGAAGAATCCGGGCAACTTCCTTGTGAAGATCGGAACCAATACGAAAGATCTGCTGGACTACTGCGGCGGTGAGACCGGAGAGGATATTACCGTGAAGGCAGGCGGTCCGATGATGGGATTTGTTCTTTCTGATGTCAATGTACCGATCATGAAAGGTTCCAACGGAATCATTGCGGTAGATACAGACTATACAAAAGAGCAGCCCTGTATCAAATGCGGACGCTGTATGGATGTATGTCCTATGGAACTTTCTCCTCTGTACTTTGCAAAATTTGCGGATGAGGAAAACTGGCAGGGCATGAAAGATAAAAATGTTATGGATTGTATCGAGTGCAGGTGCTGTGAGTATATCTGTTCCTCCAAGATTCCGTTAGTTACTAAGATCAAAGCCGGAAAAAATGCAGTAAGGGGGATGAAGTGATATGTTAATTACCGAATTAAAACCCAGGGAAACCATTGAATCACTGGCAGATGGAAAAAAGGTTTTCATCATCATCTGTCAGGGATGCAAGGAAGTTCATTTTCCGGAAGAAGAAGTAAAAGAACTCCAGAAGGAATTAGCGGAAAAAGGATGCGTTACCGGAATCCTTACCACAGATTACATATGCAATCCGGAAAATATGGAGCTTCGTCTCCAGAAACACAAAAGCGCCATTGAGGCTGCGGATGCAGTCCTGGTATTTTCCTGCGGCGTAGGCGTACAGACTATTGCTAATTATCTGGAAGAGAAAAAGGTATGCGCATGCTGTGATACCTGCCCTCTGCCGGGATTCCAGGGCGTCACACCGTTGGAATACAAATGTGACCAGTGCGGCGAGTGCTACCTGAACTTGACCGGCGGGATCTGCCCCATTACTGCCTGTTCCAAGAGTCTGGTCAACGGACAGTGCGGCGGAGCCAAAAACGGCAGATGCGAAGTGGACAGCGATATGGAATGCGGCTGGGAGCGTATCTACAGACGGCTTGAGAAGATCGGACGTCTGGATGTATTAAAATGCCCGACCCAGGTGCGTAATTTTGCAACGGATGATGAAGTTTCTAAATAGGGAAACGGTTAAAATATAAATGATTAGGAGCAATGTAGAATGAAAATTACTGAGTTATTTGAACGTGGTGAATTTGTTGTGTCTGCGGAAGTTGGTCCGCCAAAAGGATTTCATGTAGAACATTTGCTGGAAGAAGCAAAAACATATTTAAGCGGTATTACGGCAGTGAACGTAACAGATAATCAGTCCTCCGTTATGCGTCTGGGTTCTCTGGCTATGTGCAAGGCTCTGAAGGATGAAGGGCTGACACCCATCTACCAGCTTACCTGCCGTGACAGGAACCGCATCGCGCTGCAGTCAGATCTTTTAAGCGCAGCGATGTTTGGAATTGAGAATCTGCTTCTTCTGACCGGAGACCATACCAAGCTGGGTGACCACCCACAGGCAAAACCGGTCTTTGATCTGGATTCTGTTTCTCTGATCCATGCAGTAACCGAGTTGGAAAAAGGTGTGGATCTGGGCGGAAACGAACTGATCGGCGAAGCGCCGAAATTTGCAAAGGGCGCTGTAGTATCTCCGTGCAGCGATTCCGTTGACGCTCAGCTGGCAAAGATGGAGAGGAAAGTAGCTGCAGGCGCAGACTATTTCCAGACCCAGGCAGTTTTTGAGCCGGAGAAATTCATCAAATTCATGGAAAAAGCAAAACAGTTCGGCAAACCTGTGCAGGTAGGAATCATCATTCCGAAATCAGCAGGCATGGCGAAATTCATGAATAACAATGTTGCAGGTATCCATGTTCCTGACGATATGATTGAGGAACTGAAGAAAGATAAAGAGAAGACCAAAGCAGGCATCACTGGCGTTGAGATCGCGGCACGTATCATCAAAGAGTGCAAGCCTTACTGTCAGGGTGTACATATCATGGCTCTGGGCTGGGAGTCCAAAGTACCGGATCTTCTCAAAGCAGCAGGGATTTAATCACTGGCAAGCGGCTGTATCTGCCGCGGAAAAGTGCATTTAGAAAAGAGAAAAGGGACGCCGGATACAGGATCTGTACAGATTTCTGTATCCGGCGTTCCTTTTCATCCACGGGCTTTGTACTTATCTTGCTGAAGCGGAGCGGCAAGCCTGTGTTTTCTATCCCTATTCAAAAAGGGCAATCAGGTTTCCTGACAAACCGGAAAAATCATGCTATACTGAAAAGCAGATTCTATAAAAATTCAGTATCAGAAGCAAAGAGGCAGAATTATGACATTGACACAGCTGTATTATCTTATCACCATCGCAAAGACACAGTCTTTAAATAAAGCGGCAGAACAGCTCTATGTTTCCCAGCCGTCCCTTACCAGTTCCATGAAAGAACTGGAGAAGGAGCTGGGGATCACCCTGCTCTACCGGAACGGAAGAGGCGTTACCCTGACCAATGACGGCGCGGAATTTCTGCTGTATGCAAAGCAGATCTACGGAGAGTATGAGCGCGTACTGGAAAGATACAAAAAAGGTGGCGCCTATAAGAAGAAATTCGGCGTTTCCACCCAGCACTATTCCTTTGCCGTGAAGGCATTTGTAGACATGGCAAAGGAATTTGACATGTCCAAATACGAGTTTGCCATCCGGGAGACCAGGACGGCAGAAGTGATCCGGGATGTGGGCACGCAGAAAAGTGAGATCGGCATTTTATACCTGTGCGATTTTAACCGCAAAGCCATAGAGAAGCTCCTCAGGTCCGCAGGTCTGGAATTTCATCCCCTGATTGAGTGTCAGGCGTATGTGTACATCTGGAAGGGACATCCTCTGGCGAAGGAAACATCTATCTGCTTTGAACAGCTGGCGCCTTATCCCTGCCTTTCCTTTGAGCAGGGAGAGGACAGTTCCTTTTATCTGGCAGAGGAGATCCTGTCCACCAATGAATACGCCAGGACCATTAAGGCAAACGACCGGGCTACCATGCTGAATCTGATGGTAGGGCTGAACGGCTATACCCTTTGCTCCGGCATTATCTGTGAGGAGCTGAACGGAAGCGATTTTACAGCAGTCCCCTTCCGGGACGACGCTCAGAATCCCAACAGTGTGATGGAGATCGGCTATGTGGTGAAGCGGCATGCCCTGCCCAGTAAAATGGGCGAGCTTTATATTGAGAAACTGAGGCATTATCTGGATGGGAAAGTCTGATGGTCTGTAAAAAGGCTGCCGGTCCGGAGATCGCGGCAGGAGCAGCTGCCAGGCTGGCTGCCGGGAAAATGGAATATTGGATGAAATGGAATTTTTGATGAGGATCCGGGTATAGATTTTATTTATATCCGGATATTTTTTTCCTGTATTAGACAGATGAGGATCGCCATGTTAGTATGCAGACAGAACATATAACAAAAATAAGAAAACGCATTAGCAGAAAGGTTCCTTTCTTTCCAGAAGCAGGAGAGGACCCAAAATGCATTGCAGCAGGAGGAAAGAGACATGACAGATATCAGAGATTCTAAAAACTGGGGATTTGAGACAAGGCAGCTTCATATCGGGCAGGAACAGGCAGATCCTGCCACAGACGCCAGAGCAGTCCCGATCTACGCAACCACTTCCTATGTATTCC
>DWVZ01000083.1 GCA_019119975.1 Candidatus Blautia merdavium
GTGGTATTATGCCTGCCCCTGACTGTGCCCAGGGTTTTGGGCTTTGAGATCTACACAGTCGTCAGCGGCAGCATGGAGCCGGCGATCCCCACCGGGAGCCTGGCATATGTGCAGGGGGCGCAGCCGGAGGAGATCGAAGAGGGCGATGTCATCGCTTTTTACGGAGGCAGGGAAAGCACCGCCATCATCACCCACCGGGTGGTAGAGAACAATACCCTGGAAGGGGAGTTCACCACTAAGGGAGACGCCAATGAGAAGGAAGATGTGAGCCCGGTGCCCTATAGGGAATTGATCGGGGAGGTGGCATACACCATCCCCACACTGGGATGGGCAGCCCAGACCCTGACCAGCACCTGGGGAAAAGCCAGTGCGGCGGCAGCCATTGGCGGGGCGTTAGTCCTGCATCTTTTAGGAGCGTGGATCCGTAATCGCAGGGAAGAGAGAGAAGAAGGCTAGGAGAGGCAAGCCAGCGGGATGTGTGCCAGAGAGGCGTCCTGCCGGCTTTTTTTGTTATAGGAATATCATTTTAGAAAGCTTATATGTAAGACTCTTGAAAAGAGAAAAGATTAAAAAAATTTATTTTACGCTAAAATAAAAATGGTAAAATTGCGGAAACTCTGCAGCAAAGCTGCTGCATGAAATAGATGTGACGGAATATTAACAATCTAAAAAATTTGAGAAAAGAACGATTTGGAAAGAGAAGTACGGCAGAACAGCGCTGTCCGGGAACAAGAAAAAGGATATGCCTACAGAGTTTAAGTTTCTATAGTTTAGATAGTTTTTTAGAACAAATACTTTGCAAAACCATAACACGTATGCTATTATAACTATACGAATGTCAAAAATTAACTTCATTATATATTATCATATTCATTTCTGATTATAAATTCCATACCACAGAGATTTTATATAAACAAGTTTAGAAAGGATTTGCAGAATGAGAGAAAAATATGAATCTTTATCGTTAGGAGCATTAAAAGACATTGCAAAGGCACGCGGGCTGAAGGGAATCTCCACGCTGAAGAAAAGCGAGCTGGTGGAGCGTATGCTCCAGGAGGACGAAAAAGATAAGGCATCAGCGGATAAGAAAAAAGAAGAAGCAAGAGAGAGCCAAAACCAGCAGTACCAGCATGAAGAGAGAAGAACCGCCTCCAGAGAGAATTTCAGGGAGAGTTCCAGAGAGAATTCTAGGGATACTGCCAGAGAGAATTCCAGGGAAAGTTCCAGAGAAAACTCCAGGGACGAGGCACAGGAGACCAAAAGTGCCAAGGCTCCCCTGGAGCAGTCTGATCTGGACAGCGGAGTGACGGTTAAGGGAATCCTGGAGGTCCTGCCCGACGGTTATGGCTTTATCCGCAGTGATAATTACCTTCCCGGGGAAAACGATGTGTACGTGTCTCCCTCCCAGATCCGCAGATTTAATCTGAAAACCGGAGATATCCTAAGAGGAAATACAAGAGTAAAAAGCCAGAATGAAAAATTTTCTGCCCTGCTGTATGTAACGCATATAAATGGCGTACGGGCAAATGAAATGCACCGTATGAATTTTGAAGATATGACCCCTGTTTTCCCGGATAAAAGGCTGCATCTGGAAAGACCGGGCGGAAGCATGGCAATGCGCATCGTGGATCTGGTCAGCCCTATCGGTAAAGGACAGAGGGGTATGATCGTATCTCCGCCCAAAGCCGGAAAGACCACCCTTTTAAAAGACGCGGCAAAGTCTATTCTGAGAAATAACCCGGAAATGCATCTGATCATTCTCCTGATCGATGAACGTCCGGAGGAAGTTACCGATATGAAGGAAGCCATCCGGGGGGAAAATGTAGAGATCATATATTCCACCTTTGACGAACTGCCCGAGCATCATAAGCGGGTTTCCGAGATGACCATTGAAAGAGCGAAGCGTCTGGTAGAGCATAAGAAGGATGTTACTATTTTCATCGATAGTATCACCAGACTGGCAAGAGCCTACAATCTGACCGTTCCGCCCAGCGGACGTACGCTGTCCGGCGGTCTTGATCCAGCGGCGCTGCATATGCCCAAACGCTTTTTCGGAGCTGCCCGGAATATGAGAGAAGGCGGAAGCCTGACAATCCTGGCAACAGCTCTGGTCGATACCGGAAGCAAGATGGACGACGTTGTATATGAGGAATTTAAGGGAACCGGCAATATGGAGCTGGTACTGGACCGGAAACTCCAGGAAAAGAGAGTATTCCCTGCCATTGACATTGCCAAATCAGGCACCAGAAGGGAGGACCTGCTCCTGGATAAGGAAGAGCTGGAAGCCGCCGATATCATGCGCAAAGCGTTAAATGGTATGAAATCCGAGGAAGCAACGGAAAATATCCTGAATTTATTTGCCAGGACCAGAGATAATGCAGAATTCGTGCAGATGGTAAAGAAACAGAGGATTCTGTAGAAATCCAGGTTCCGCGGAAATCATTACAGAAATCGCTATAGAATTCTGCGATTCTGCTTGCATTTCCCATGGGGATATGCTATACTTTAAAAGCTGTTTGAAATTGTAAAACGCATGAAACCATAGAAAAGACAGGGAGCGCTTGCTTCCACAAGTCAAAAAATAATGAAAAAATATAGAAGAGGTGAAAAACATGAGAGAAGGAATCCATCCAAATTATCAGGAATGTACAGTGACATGCAACTGCGGAAATACATTTAAGACAGGTTCTACAAAGTCAGAGCTGCGCGTAGAAGTTTGTTCCAAATGTCATCCTTTCTATACAGGACAGCAGAAAGCTGCACAGGCTCGTGGACGTATTGATAGATTCAATAAGAAATACGGCATTAAATAAGATGATAGAAGAGGTTGAGGTTTTAAAACTTCAGCCTCTTATTGCGTTTGGAGGTAAGAATGAAGTCATCGAATATTGGCGGACAGGCAGTCATGGAAGGTATTATGATGCGCCATGGTGATATTTATTCTGTGGCGGTGCGTAAACCGGACAAAGACATCGAGGTAAAGACGGAAGACTATAAAAGTGTTTTAAAAAGCAAGAAACTTTTAAGGCTCCCCATCATCCGGGGCGTGTTTAACTTTATTGATTCTCTGGTTGTGGGAACAAAATGTTTAATGTATTCTGCCACCTTTTTTGAAGAGGAAGAAGAGGAGCAAAAAGATGCCGGAGCCCTTTCCCAGGAAGAGCAGAGAGCGCGGCAGGCAAAGAAGGAAAAAGAGGACAGCATCCTCATGACAGTCACAGTGATTCTGTCCGTAGTGATTTCGGTAGGGCTCTTCATGGTGCTTCCGTATCTGATCGCCAGCCTGCTCCATCGGATAAACGCTTCCGAGACAGCGGTCACACTGGCGGAGGCGCTGGTCAGGATTGTATTATTCCTGCTTTATATGCTTCTGATCTCCAGGATGGAGGATATCCAGAGAGTCTTTATGTATCATGGTGCAGAGCACAAATGTATCAACTGTGTGGAGCATGGAATGCCTCTTACAGTGGAGAATGTAATGAAAAGCTCCAGACTTCATAAAAGATGCGGAACCAGCTTCTTATTCTTTGTGATCATCGTGAGTATTATTTTCTTCCTGGGATTCTTTGCAGTGGTTCCGGTCAGAACCATGTGGCTGAGGATCGTAATCCGCATTTTGCTGGTGCCGGTGATCGCAGGGGTTTCCTATGAATTCATCCGCCTGGCGGGAAATACAGAAAATAGGGCAGTGGCAGTTCTGTCAAAGCCGGGACTTGCCCTGCAGAAGCTGACTACAAAGGAACCCACGCCGGATATGACCGAAGTCGCCATCGCCGCTGTGGAGGCAGTATTTGACTGGAAAGCGTATCTGCAGGAGAATTTCCCAGAGGAAGCAGCGTCGGAGGAACCCTGATATGAGCAGTTACAGGGAACTTTTTAATTATGGAAAAGCCTTGCTGAAAAGAAGCGGTGTTGCTGAGACAGAACCGGACGCCTGGCTTTTGATGGAATACGTTTTTGACATAGACCGGACCTGGTATTTCCTTCATCAGGAGGAGGAAGCCGGGGAGGAAAAAGCAGAACAATATGCACGGCTGCTTGAGAAAAGAGCACAGCATATCCCTTTGCAGCAGCTGACCTGCCAGGCATGGTTTTACGGACTGAAATTTTATGTAAATGAACATGTGCTGATCCCCAGGCAGGATACAGAGATCCTGGTAGAGGAAGTGCTGAAGGAAGCCGGAGGCAGGAAAGGGCTGAAGGTGCTGGATCTGTGCACCGGAAGCGGCTGCATTTTGCTGAGCCTTCTGGAGCATCTGGAGCAGGCGCAGGGAATGGGAGCAGACCTTTCCGAACAGGCTCTCCTGGTGGCGGAGAAAAACGCACAGATACAGGGGAAAACAAAGCAGACACGCTTTGTCAGAAGTGATCTGTTTGAGGCGGTCTGCGGTCAGTTTGATATTCTGGTATCCAATCCCCCGTACATCCCGACTGCCGTGATCCGGGAGCTGATGGACGAGGTCCGGCTTTATGAGCCCCGGATGGCGCTTGACGGGCATGAGGACGGTCTCTACTTCTACAGAGAGATTGCTGCCCATGCAGGAGAATATTTAAAGGGAAACGGCATTCTGGCATTTGAGATCGGCTATGATCAGGGAGAAGCCGTATCCGGACTTTTGGAAAAAGAAGGCTACAGGGAAATACGCATTGTAAAAGATCTGGCAGGACTTGACCGTGTAGTAATAGGAAGAAAACAGCAGGAGGAAAAATATGTTTGATAAATTAGAAGATATTTTAGTTCGCCTGGAGGAGATTTTAAATGAACTCAATGAGCCCACAGTGGCAAACGACACAGCGCGTTTCCAGAAGCTTATGAAAGAGCAGAGCGAGCTGCAGCCCATTGCGGATGCGTACAGAGAATATAAAGACTGCAAACAGACCGTGGAGGACAGCCTTTCCATGCTGGAAGGAGAGTCCGACGAAGAGATGAAAGAAATGCTCAAAGAGGAGCTTTCTGAGGCAAAGAAAAGGATTGAGGAGCTGGAACAGGAGCTGAAGATCCTGCTTCTGCCCAAGGACCCCAATGATGAGAAAAACGTTATTGTGGAGATCCGTGCCGGAGCAGGCGGAGATGAAGCGGCTCTGTTCGCGGCAGAGATCTACCGTATGTATGTGAAATACGGCGAATCCCAGAACTGGAGAACCGAAATGCTCAGCCTTAATGAGAACGGCATCGGAGGATTTAAGGAAGTGACCTTCATGATCAACGGACAGGGCGCTTATTCCAAGCTGAAATATGAAAGCGGAGTGCACCGTGTCCAGCGTGTGCCGGAGACAGAAAGCGGCGGACGTATCCATACCTCCACCATTACCGTGGCGATCATGCCGGAGGCAGAGGAGATTGACTTTGAGCTGGATTTAAATGACTGTAAGTTTGATGTGTTCCGTGCTTCCGGAAACGGCGGACAGTGTGTCAATACCACCGATTCCGCGGTGCGTCTGACTCATATCCCCACAGGGATCGTAATTTCCTGTCAGGATGAGAAGTCCCAGCTGAAGAATAAGGAAAAGGCGCTGAAGGTGCTCCGCTCCCGTCTGTATGATATGGAACTGCAGAAGCGTCATGACGCAGAGGCAGAAGCCAGAAGGAGCCAGGTAGGAACCGGCGACCGCTCGGAGAAGATCAGAACCTATAATTTTCCCCAGGGCCGTGTAACCGACCACAGGATCAAGCTGACCCTGCATAAGCTGGACAGTGTCATGAACGGAGATCTTCAGGAAGTGATCGAAAGCCTGACCGCCGCAGACCAGATGGCGAAGCTGGCAAAGCAGGGCATGGCAGAGCAGTAAGCGCAGAAGCGGCATAGCGCGGAATTTTTGCATAGTATAGAATCCGCATGGCATGGGATTTGTATAAGGTGAAAGCAGCATAACGGATTCAACGGTTGAAATTCAGGATATTTTGTAGTATATTCATAGCATATCAATCAGGAAATAAAGGAGTACCACTATGAAAAAAACAGCTTTAGTGATTATGGCGGCAGGCATCGGAAGCCGCTTTGGAAAAGGGATCAAACAGCTGGCAAAGGTAGGTCCGGCAGGAGAGATCATCATGGACTATTCCATTCATGACGCACTGGAAGCCGGATTCAATAAGGTTGTATTCATCATCAGAAAAGACATCGAAGAAGAATTCCGCGAAGCCATCGGAAATAAGATTGAGAAGATCACAGAAGTAGCATATGCATATCAGGATCTGAAAGACCTTCCGGAAGGCTTTACCTGCCCGGAAGACAGGACAAAACCCTGGGGAACAGGACAGGCGGTTCTGGCTGCGAAAAAGGTGATCCAGGAGCCGTTCATCGTGATCAATGCAGACGATTACTATGGAAAGGAAGCCTTTGTGAAAATTCATGATTACCTGGTGGGAGAGCATGAAGAGAAAGACTGCCTGGATATGTGCATGGCAGGCTTTATCCTGAAAAATACCCTCAGTGAAAACGGAGGCGTGACCAGAGGCATCTGCGCATTAGACGAAAACAAGAAGCTGACCGGTATTACAGAGACTTTCAATATCCAGAGGACCGAAGACGGCGTGGCTGCGGTAGACGAAGAGACCGGAGACAAGTCACCCATTGACCCGGAAGCCATGGCTTCTATGAATATGTGGGGGCTGACACCAGAATTTCTGAATGTGCTGGAAGAAGGCTTTAAGGAATTTCTTGCCGGAGTGAAGCCGGGAGAGATTAAGAAAGAATATCTCCTTCCTGCTGTCATCGACCAGCTGATCAAGGAAGGAAAAGCAGAGGTGTCTGTATTAAAGACTCATGATACCTGGTTCGGCGTTACTTATCAGGAAGATAAGGAGAAAGTGGTAAAAGCTTTCCAGGATCTGGCTGACAAAGGCGTGTATACCACACCGGTGTTTCAGTAAGAAATCCAGATATGAAGAACAACATTGAAAAGTTGAATGGATGGCTGTATCGAAGGAGTATACATTCGAAAAGCCTACTGGCGAATGTCAACGGTACGCACAGTGGCGGTATGAGAGGACGGCGGTTAATCACCGCCTCCTACTCGATTACCCCTTCCATTACTTCATAGATGACTGCCTTGTCTCAATATACATGTTAATATCATCAATAATATACTGCCTGCCAGTAGTATGAAGTGCTTCATAATAGTCCCGAATATAATCAATCACACGATACCGGTTAAACAGATCAATGACATTTTTTCCATTCATTCCTTTCTCATTTTTATATTCTTCTATACAATATACGATAAAATTTATTTTTTCATCCATACTCAGCCCTCCTCTGGATAAG
>DWVZ01000084.1 GCA_019119975.1 Candidatus Blautia merdavium
TGTCTGTTTTATAGTCGGCAATTTCTTTGATTCTTTGAACTATTACTTTTTTTCTTCCGCCTAAATAAGACAGCGGAGAAAGAAGGGCATTTCTCTGCATTTTTTCCGCATAGCGGATCAGGGTATATCCATAATTCATGGATAAATCTTTTCCCACAACATGGAGTACGGAGTGATCACAGGCAATTTCCCGGTCTTTTTTCAGAATCTGGAATCCATACCAGATAAAAGGATTGAACCAGTAGACAATCTGAAGGATACAGGTAAGATAGTTCAGAGCAGCATCTTTATGTTTATAATGCTGAAGCTCATGTAAAAAAATAAAACGTACATCCTCTTTTGAAAGAAGTATGTCCATATCCTGAGGAATCATGATCTTTGGATGAAGGAGACCATAAGATACCGGACTTGAGATGCTGCAGGAGGCATACAAAGAAACTCTGCGCTTTATCTTAAGTTCTTTCATACATGAGACAAACTGTCCGTACAGATCGGGTTCATTTTCTCCTGAGATCAGGTATGCAAATTTTTTTAGTATATAAATTTTATAAATATTAAACAAGAAATATAAAATTGCGGCAAAGCAGCCCAGGAGCCATATAACTGTCAATATAGTGTTTGCTTCTGAAGAAAACCAGCTGTTATAGGCGTCTGCCCAGTCAGATAAGCCCAACTGGCTGGGTAAGGCTGCATTGCTGAGGTGTTGGGCAGAGGAAGAAACCGTATCAACGGTCTGCTCATGGAACAGATGCTGTATTTTTAACAGCAGATGGCTTGGATTTATGCTTTTGCATGGAAGAAAGGGCAGGACTAAAGCACAGACAAAGACGTACCATAAATAGTACTGGCTGTTCACCGTTATATGTTTTTTGAAAATTTTTTTACATAACAAAAGCACTCCCAGAAAAACAGTAATGACAAGATTACACAGCAGAAAATACAAGGAAACCATCAAGTTTTATCACCGCCATTTAGCTTTGAATCAATGAGGTGATACATATTTTTTAAATCCTCATCAGATAACTGGGCATTGGAGAGCAGGGCGGATAAGAGCGGGGTTGCTTCTCCATTGTAAAAACGGGACAGAAACATACAGTTTTCCTGGGATAAATACTTTTCCTGTGAGATCAGCGGGGAATAGTAATACATACGCCCTCTCTGTTCATAGGAGATAACTTTTTTGGCTGTCAGACGGGACAGCAGGGTATGGATTGTTTTGCTGCTCCAGTGGTGTACCGTGGGGACACTGGCACAGATGTCATTGGTACTGATGGGGGAGTTTTTCCATATAATTTTCATAATTTCATATTCGGCTTCTGAAATCTGAGGTAGTTTCTCCATATTACACTCCTTAAATCTTACTTTTGTAATCATTATAAAAGAATGTATTGGGAACGTCAAGAAATTTGGGGAAGATATCTTTTTACCCCCCCGGATAGGGATTGGAAAAAGAGAAAAGACACAAAGAAACCGCTTTTTCAGGCGGTTTTTTCTGTTTTAAAAAAAGAAAAATTCTATCCCCCCAACAGGCTTAAAACATCTGCGGCAGTCCGTTATAATGACAAAAAAACAAAGGAGAACATGCATTATGAAAAGAAGAATGAAAGTACTGGCTGTTTTGTTATGTGCGGCTTCTGTAATCGTGTCCGGCTGCGGGGGAACAGGAGATTCGGGAACAGCTGCAGCTGAAAAAGCGGAGCAGGCAGCAGACACGGATTCCGCGCAGAAGAAAGAGACAGAAACAGAAGAGAAATCAGAAGTGGTGATCGGATTTTCCAGTGAGGGGGATTCCTTCGACCCCTGTACCGGATTCGGCTACACCGGATCGCCGCTCTATTCCACGCTGGTAAAGGTAAATGGAGACGACCAGTTGGAGAATGATCTGGCGACAGACTACAGCGTCAGCGAGGATGCCCTGACCTGGACATTCCAGATCCGGGATGATGTAACGTTTACAAACGGGGATCCGCTGAAAGCTTCGGATGTGGCGTTTACCTTTCATACCGCCAAAGAAAAAGCCACTTATATGGATCTGACCATGCTGGAGAGCTGTACGGCTCTGGATGATACGACCGTGGAATTTAAACTTACGAAACCATGTGTGACTTTTATCTATACAGTTGCTCAGATGGGCATCGTGCCGGAGAACGCATACAGCGATCAGTTTGGTCTTGAGGCAGATCAGATCATTGGTTCCGGTCCTTACAAAATGGTTCAGTGGGATAAAGGACAGCAGTTTATTCTGGAAGCAAATGAAGACTATTACGGAGAACAGCCCAAGATCCAGAGGGCAGTTGTCCTGGTCCAGGAGGAAGACGCGCGGCTTGTGGCTGCACAGGCTGGCGAAGTGGATATTGCCCTGACTTCGGCGACTCTGGCAAATACCGAGATTGAAGGTATGAGCGTACAGAAAGTAGCATCTGTGGATAACAGGGGCATCACCCTTCCCACTGTGCCGGATGAAGGAAAGGTGACAGAGGACGGCTATAAGATCGGAAACAATATTACCTGCGACGTCAATGTGCGCAAAGCGCTCTGTTATGGAATTGACCGCCAGCAGATCATTGACGAAGCGCTGAACGGATATGCGGAACCGGCATACACAGAATGCGACAGTATGCCATGGTGGAATGAAGAAACAGCCATTGAGACCGATGTAGATTACGCGGTTGAACTGCTGGAGCAGTCCGGCTGGACCGATACAGACGGAGACGGGATCCGGGAGAAGGACGGACAGAAGCTGGCATTTCACCTGATGTATTTCGCAGGAGATTCCATGCGGCAGGCAGTGGCAATGTCTGTGGCAAATCAGGCAAAGGAAAACATGGGATTTGATATTACGGTAGAAGGTGTCAGCGCAGATGATACCATTCAGAGAATGTTCTCAGAACCCATGATCATGGGCTGGGGCTCAGACAGTCCCATGACTTCCTATATGCTGTACCACAGCAGCAATGCAGGCAAGACAGACTGGTACAACCCGGAATTCTATACCAGTGATAAGACTGACGAATATCTGGACAAGGCAATGACCTCTCTTACCATTGAAGATTCCTACGAATGGTGGAAGAAAGCCCAGTGGGACGGTGAGACAGGGACCTCTATGAGAGGAGAAGCGCCCTGGGCATTCTATGTGAACATGACGCACCTTTATTTCGTAAAGGATGGTCTGAATATCGGAAATCAGAGAATCCATGCCCACGGTCAGGCATGGCCGCTGATCGCCAACCTGGCGGAGTGGACCTGGGAATAGAGGATGCAGGAGAGGAGTTTATAGATGAAAAACAAATATTATCTGAAATTTACAGGTAAATATTTGCTTCGTATGGTGACCCTGCTGATTGCAGTCAGTATCATCAGCTTTGTCCTGGTAAGCCTTTCCCCCGTGGATCCAGTGCAGCAGTATGTAGGCGCGGTGCCGAATGTGAGTGTAGAGCAGCGGGCGAAAATCGCGGAGTACTGGGGGTTGAATGATCCGCCTGTGCAGCGTTTTCTGGCATGGGCAGGATCCGTTCTCCATGGAGATTTTGGTGTGTCTTTACTGTACCGGCGCCCGGTACTGGATATTATTGTGGAGAAGTTCGGGACATCTTTGGCACTTATGATGACAGCATGGATCTTTTCCGGTGTGCTGGGCTTTGCCATAGGCTGTGTCATGGGTATGTTTAATGGAAAATGGCTGGATAAAATTTTGAAAAAAATCTGTCTGATCATGTGTTCCATTCCTACCTTCTGGATCGGAATTGTATTTCTCATGGTCTTTTCCGTTATGCTGGGCTGGTTCCCTATGGGGATGAGTGTTCCCCAGGGAGTCCCGGCAGATGAAGTGACCCTTCTGCAGAGAATCCACCATTTGATCCTGCCGGCGCTGACGCTCAGCTTTCTGTCCTTTGCTAATGTAGCGCTGCATACAAGAGAAAAGCTTGTCGACGTTTTAGAAAGCGATTATGTACTTTTTGCGAAGGCGCGGGGGGAATCCAGCTGGAGCGTACTGAGACGTCATGGTCTCCGGAATATTCTTCTCCCGGCTGTTACCATGCAGTTTGGCTCTTTCAGTGAACTCTTTGGAGGCTCTGTGCTGGCAGAAAATGTATTTTCCTATCCGGGGCTTGGAGCAGCGGCATCTGCCGCAGGAATGGCTTCCGATGTGCCCCTGCTTCTGGGGATCACACTGTTCAGCGCACTGTTCGTATTTGTAGGAAACATGCTGGCAAATATCCTGTACGGCATCATCGATCCGCAGATCAGGGAGGGATACAGAAATGAATCATAGAGCTACAGAAAACAGGATTTCTGCTGCGGCAGGAAGACACTTAATCATGAACAGGAGAACCAAAACCATGATCTTTGCAGCGCTTATCTTTGCCGTGCTTCTCGGGGTTTATCTGTCAGGCAGATTGCTCAGTGATGATCTGATCGCCGCTGATTTTTCCCAGAAGGCGCAGAAACCTTCGCTGGAGCATCCCTTTGGAACCGATATGCTGGGAAGGGATATGCTGGCAAGAACACTGAAAGGTCTGTCGGTCAGCATTGTAGTAGGGACCGTGGCTTCCTGCGTCAGCGCGGTCATCGCCCTGATCGTGGGAGTAGCCGCAGCCACAGGAGCTTCCTGGCTGGATCATCTGATCAACTGGGTGATCGATCTGGTGATGGGCATTCCCCATACTGTGCTGCTGATCCTGATTTCTTTCGCCTGCGGGAAAGGGCTGAAAGGAGTGCTGATCGGTGTGGCAGTTACCCATTGGACAGGGCTGGCTCGTATCATCCGCAGTGAAGTGCTTCAGATCCGCTCGCAGCAGTACATAGAGGTGTCAAAAAAACTGGGGCATTCCAGCTGGTGGATCACCGTTCACCACATTCTGCCCCATATGGTACCGCAGTTTTTGATCGGTCTGATCCTTATGTTTCCTCATGCGATCATGCACGAATCCAGCCTGACGTTCCTTGGATTCGGGCTTTCCCCGGAACAGCCTGCTATCGGGATCATTTTGTCAGAATCTATGAAATATATTTCCACAGGTATGTGGTGGCTTGCTTTTTTCCCGGGGCTTATGCTGGTGCTCATCGTGCTGCTGTTTGACCGCCTGGGAGAAAATCTGAAAAAGATCGTGGATCCTTACAGCGCCCACGAGTAGGAGGAAGATATGAAAGAACAGCCTGTTTTAACGGTTGAGGATCTGTCCGTATCTTTTCATATGTACGATACAGGTCTGGAACAATATGACTTGAAAGTAATTTCAAACCTTACTTTGGATGTGCGTCCCGGGGAGATTGTAGCGATCGCAGGCTCCAGCGGTTCGGGAAAAAGCCTTCTTGCCCATGCAGTTATGGGGCTTCTTCCGGGAAACGCTTCCACATCAGGAACCATTGCCTACAAAGGGAAGGTACTGTCCCAAAAGGACAAGGAAAAGCTGAGGGGAAAGGAGTTTGCCCTGGTTCCTCAGTCGGTAGCTTATCTGGATCCTCTCATGACTGTGGGAACCCAGGTGACAGGAAAAAAACCAGATCAAAAGCTTTTGCAGGCACAGAAGGAAATCTTCCGGAGGCTTCACCTGAAAGAAGGGACAGAAAAATTATATCCCTTCCAGCTGTCGGGGGGAATGGCAAGAAGGATCCTGGTTTCTACGGCAGTCCTCAGTGATGCTCAGGTGATCCTAGCGGATGAGCCGACCCCGGGGCTGGATCTGCAGATGGCGCTGGAGGCGCTGAAGATTTTCCGGGAACTGGCGGATAAGGGAAAAGCAGTTGTCCTGATCACCCATGATATTGATCTGGCTTTCCACATTGCTGACAGGATTGCTGTCTTTTATGCGGGAACAACGGTGGAAGTGGCAGATGCCCGGGACTTTCTTACAGGACCGCAGGCGCTTCGGCATCCTTATTCCAAAGCGCTTTGGGAGGCATTGCCGCAAAACGGGTTTCGTCCTATTGCGGGATTCCAGCCTTATGCAAAGTATCTTCCCGACGGCTGCCTGTTCGGTCCCAGATGCCCATATAAGACCAGAAAATGTGAAACGACCATACCCATGGCGGAAGTCAGGGGCGGATATGTGAGGTGTATTCATGCAGATTGAAGGAAAGAATCTTAGCTTTCGCTATCATCCCAAATTGCCCTGGATTCTGAAGGATGTAAGCCTGACGGTGAAAGAGGGAGAGCGAGTGGGGCTGGTGGGACCCAGCGGTTATGGAAAGAGCACTTTGGTACGGCTGCTGGCAGGTTATCTGGAGCCGGAAGAAGGGGAGATCCTGCTGGATGGCAAACCCCTTCCCAGGAAAGGGATTTCGCCGGTGCAGCTGATCTATCAGCATCCGGAAAAAGCCATTAACCCCAGATGGAAAATGAAAAAAGTGCTCCAGGAATCCGGCATGTTCCGACAGGAGGTCATGGACTCCTTGGGAATCGAAAAGGACTGGCTGGAACGGTATCCAAGAGAACTCTCAGGAGGAGAGCTGCAAAGATTTTGTGTGGCGCGCTCTCTTTTTCCCGGAACGCATTTTCTCTTTGCAGATGAAATGAGTACCATGCTGGATGTGATCACCCAGGCGCAGATCTGGAATCTGATGCTTCGGGAAGTGGAGAGCCGGAACCTGGGGCTTTTGATGGTAACCCATAATATGGAGCTGGCAAAAAAGGTCTGTACCAGAACGGTTCATCTGGAAGAGATCAATCACAGAGGAAAACTATAGATTTTGTTTTCAGAGAAAGATGGCTTTATAACCCCTATGGGGGCTTGTAAAGCCATTTCTCTTTTGCTAGGATAAAAATGCAAAAAAAGTAAAAGTCTGAGGATTTTTAAAGAAAATTGTAAGAGGAGATCAATGACCATGAAAAAATATATACTCAGGCGGCTGCTGCAGCTGATCCCGATTTTGCTGGTGATCACCTTTCTGTCCTTTGGTATGATGCGTCTGGCAGGAAGTGATGCTGTGCTGCAGAAGATGGAAAATACCGGTATGGTGGTATCCCAGGAGGTTCTTGACAGTGCCCGGGCAGAACTGGGACTGGACAAACCTTTTTTGACCCAGTATTTTGTGTGGCTGGGAAACCTGCTCCGTGGCGATATGGGAACCAGTTACATTTCCGGTCAGGAGGTTTTTGGGACATTTCTATCCAAACTTCCGGCAACGCTTCTGCTCACGGCAGTTTCCATCCTGCTGACCATCGTGATATCCATTCCGCTTGGAGTGCTGGCAGCAGTAAAGCAAAACAGATTTACCGACTATCTGATCCGCACGGCAAGTTTTCTGGGAAACAGTATGCCTAATTTTTTTGTGGCGCTGCTGCTGATGTATTTCTTTTCCATACGTCTGAAAGTATTTCCAGTCATTGCTTCTGATATGAGCCTTTCCAGTGTGGCTCTGCCGAGCTTTACACTTGCTGTCGCCATGTCGGCGAAGTATCTGCGGCAGGTAAGGGCGACGGTTTTGGATGAACTGAGCAAAGAGTATGTGACAGGAGCCAGATCCCGGGGAATTAAATTCTCAGTGACGATGACAAAAAGTGTGCTTCGTGCCTCGCTTGTAACGATTCTCACCCTGCTGACCCTTTCCATCGGAAATCTTCTGGGAGGAACAGCCATTGTAGAATCCATATTCCTGTGGGATGGCGTGGGCAAGCTGGCAGTCGATGCCATTAATATGAGAGATTATCCTATGATCCAGGCATATGTGATGTGGATGGCAATTATCTATGTCTGTGTGAATCTGATCACGGATCTTTCCTATCGGGTGCTGGATCCGAGAATCCGTCTGGGAGGTGACAAAGCATGAGTGCAAATGAGAAAAAACCGACTGTCCGCAGACAGAAGATCAGGAAGAGCCATAGAAAAGCAAGATTGCTGTTTTTCCTGATCCTGACGGCAGCATTGCTTCTGGTGGTCATTTTTGCCCAGCAGATTTGTCCCTATGACCCGAATATCCAGGATACCGGAATCTCTCTTCAGCCGCCCAGTCTGGAACATCCGGCTGGAACAGACCGCTTTGGGCGTGATATGCTGTCCAGGATCATCGTAGGGCTTCAGACCAGCATTCTGTCGACGCTGGCGCTGGTAGCAGTGATCACGGTAGTCGGAACTGCGGCAGGGATTCTCTGCGGTTATTACGGCGGGATACTGGATTCTATCGTTATGAGGATCTCAGATGTGTGCCTGGCTTTCCCGGGGCTGGTATTTGCCCTGGCGATCGCGGCGCTTTTAGGAGGCGGGCTGTCCAATGCAGTTATAGCGCTGGCGGTGATCAGCTGGCCTAAGTATGCCAGGATCGCAAGGAGCCAGACCCTGGCGGTTAAGGGAATGGATTATATTTCTGCTGCCCGGCTTGCAGGGGGAAGTTCCTGGCAGATCATCTTCAGGCATGTTCTGCCAAACAGTGTGGGACCAATTCTGGTAACCTCCATGCTGGATATCGGAACCATGCTTATGGAGCTGGCAGGGCTGTCCTTTCTTGGGCTGGGAGCCCAGCCGCCCACGGCAGAGCTTGGAAACATGATGAGCGGCGGAAGAAGCATGCTCCAGACTTATCCATGGGTGATCCTGGGTCCAGGGATTGCCATTTTTATAGCAGTTGTTATTTTTAATCTTCTGGGTGATACCATAAGAGATTACCTGGATCCGAAAAACAGTCAGAGAAAATAAAGAGAACAGGAGTGAAAAAATGAGTAGATGGAAAAAATTATCAGCCATGCTGCTTGCTGTCTGCCTGGGAACAGGCGCTCTTGCAGGCTGCGGCTCTGGGGACAGCGGCAAGGCAGAGACACAGGAGACAGAGACCGGGAAAAAGACCTTTGTATTCGGAGACACAACGTTTAATCCGGAAAACGAAGAGCCCAATGTAAATCCCCATGAGACTTATGCCGGTTGGGCATGTATCCGCTATGGGGTAGGGGAGACGCTGTTCCGCTATTCCGACACTATGGAAATTGAACCTTGGCTGGCAAAAAGCTATGAAAATGTCGATGAACTTACCTGGAAGATTACTCTTCAGGACAATGTGAAATTTTCCAGCGGACGTGTGATGGACGGGGAAGCTGTCAAGGAGTGCCTGGAGCATCTGATAGAAGTCCATGAACGTGCGAAAGGCGATCTGATGATCGACAGCATCACGGCAGAGGGACAGACGGTCACTATTAAGACAACAGAGCCAAAGCCCGCGCTTTTGAATTATCTCAGCGATCCTTACGGCTGTATCATTGATATGGAGGCAGGGATCACAGAGGACGGCATTGTAGCAGGCACTGGTCCTTATATAGCAGAATCCCTGGTTTCAGGAAAAGAACTGAACCTGGTAAAAAATGAGGATTACTGGGATGGAGATCCCGGATATGACCAGATTACTGTGTGCACGATTACCGACGGTGATACCCTTACTATGGCGCTCCAGTCCGGAGAAATTGACGGGGCTTACGGGATGCCCTATGCCAGCTATCCGCTGTTTGAAAATGAGGAATATACCATTTCAAGCTGTGCCACCAGCCGGGCGTTTTTTGCCCATATGAATTATGAAAGCGCTGTGATCCAGGATCCGGCTGTCCGCAAAGCCATTGCTATGGGAATCGACAAGGAAGGCTTTGTGGAGACGCTGCTGGATGGAAACGGATATCCTGCAGTGGGAGCTTTTCCAGAGAATTTTGCCTTTGGCGGAGATTCTGTAGAGACCGAGTCTTATGATCCGGAAGGAGCCAAGAAAGTGCTGGAAGAAGCAGGATGGAAGGATACAGACGGAGACGGGATCCGTGAAAAGGACGGACAGGTCCTCAATATCCGCTGGCTTACTTACCCCAGCCGCCAGGAGCTTCCTTTGCTGGCAGAATCGGTTCAGGCAACTTTAAAAGAGATTGGCATGAATGTGACGATCAACAGTACTGCAGACCATAACAGCATCCGTGTGGATCCCACAGCGTGGGATGTATATGCCAGCGCTATGGTCACTGCGCCCACCGGAGATCCGGAATATTTCTTTACCACCCACTGCCTGGACAGCTCAGCGGTAAACAATGGTCATTACCACAGTGATAAGCTGGAGCAGTTAGAAACAGAGATGGCGAAGACCTTTGATACCCAGAGGAGAAATGAACTGGCAGTAGAGATGCAGCAGACCATCCTGGATGACAATGCCTTTGTTTTCTGTTCTCATCTGAAGATGAGCATGATCAGCAAAGCAGACGTGACAGGGCTGACAGCGCATCCTTGTGATTTCTATGAAATTACAGCCGACCTGGCGCCGGCTGCTTGATGTTTCCGCAGAAAGGAGAAAGCAAAGATGGAAAACCTGCTGACTTATGAGGCAGTGGAGATCTGTTTTCAGGAGCAAAAAGTAATCGACGGCGTGGATTTCAGTCTTCGGAAAGGAGAGATCTTGGGAATTGTAGGAGAGTCCGGCAGCGGGAAAAGCACGCTTTTGAAGGCTGCTATGGGGCTGCTGGGCAGCGGAGGAATGGTCACAAGGGGAGATATCTGGTTTGATGGAAAAGATATTCCGGATCTGCCGGAAAAAGAGCTGAGGAAAATCCGGGGAGCCGGTATGGGAATGATCTTTCAGGACGCAGGAGCCTCTCTTTGTCCCATCCGGACCATCGGAGAGCAGATTTATGAAAGTATGTCTGCCCATCGAAAAATCTCCAGAGCTGAGGCGAAGGAAAAAGCCTTGCAGCTATTTGAAAAACTGAATTTCAGGGATGGAGAACGGATCTGGAACAGTTATCCTTTTGAGCTTTCGGGAGGTATGAATCAAAGAGCGGGAATCGCTATCGCCATGCTTTTGGAGCCTTCGGTGCTTCTGGCAGATGAACCCACCAGCGCCCTGGATGTGGCAGTGCAGCGCCAGGTGGTGGAGGAAATCCTTCGGTTAAGAGAATTATTCGGGACAGCAGTGATCCTGGTGACCCATGATATTGGCGTGGTATCTGCTATGGCAGATACGGTTCTGGTGCTGAAGGACGGCAGGATGATGGAATATGGAAGGGCAGAGCAGGTACTGCACAGACCGGAAAACGAATATACCCGGAAGCTGCTGGCAGCCGTGCCCAGATTGCGGAGGGCGTAGTATGAAACCGATTTTAGCAGCAGAAAATCTGACAAAAACGTTTGAACAGGAAGGAACCGGCGGCTTTACAGCAGTCAGCCGGGTAAGCTTTCAGCTCTACCCGGGAGAAATCCTGGGGGTTGTGGGAGAATCCGGCAGCGGAAAAAGCACCCTCGCAAAGCTGCTCACCCGTCTGATCGATCCTACCGAAGGGAAAATTGTCCTGAATGGAGAGGAGATTACCGGGAAAAAAGGAAAACAGCTGCGCAGCGTTTACCAGGATATACAGATGGTGTTCCAGACGCCGGCTGCATCCTTTGATCCCAGAAAGACATTGGGAGACGGAATCGGAGAAAGCCTGAAAAATCAGGGACTGCCCAAAGGGCAGATACGCAAAGAGGTGCGAAAGCTGCTGAAACAGTGCGGTCTTCCGGAGGAATTCGCAGACCGGTATCCCCATGAAGTCAGTGGCGGGCAGTGTCAGCGGGCTGCCATTGCCCGGGCTCTGGCGATCCAACCGAAGATCCTGATCTGTGACGAGGCGACCAGTGCATTGGATGTTACCGTGCAGCAGCAGATCATGGAACTTTTAAGAACCATGAGGAAAGAGAGAAACCTGGCATATATTTTTATCTGCCATAATCTTGCTCTGGTCCAGTCTTTTTGTGACCGCATCCTGGTCATGTATGAAGGAGAGATCACAGAGAGCGGAACTCCGGATGAGGTGATTCTCTCTCCAAAATCCAGGTATGCAAAGGATCTGGTGGAGGCAGTTTTTTAAGAAGGATAACCCCCGCATAGGGTTCCAAAAGAAGAACGATGCGGCAGAAAGCCTTTTCCTATGGGACGAAAAAAAGTTGAAAAAAACAACCCCCGGGCAGGCTTGTAAACACAAAAATCCTATACTATGATATACCTACAGTTACTGTTTCAAATAACTGAATGAATTTACTCATTGCATCTATGATGCGGAAGGTAGGCTGCAGTTACTTCCTCCACAAAAAAGCGGCATACATAAAAATGGAATCCCAGCAGAAAAGGAAATTTGTTTATGGCAGAGCAAATTTCCTTTTTTGTATGTAATGGCAGGAGCGTACTGCTTCAGGACAGTCCATTTTCTCTGCTTGTAACCTTTTGGAAGCAGGAGAAAATGGACAAAATCCGATCTTTCAGTGAACAGAAGGTGACGAAGCTGTCGTTTCGATAGTAAAATTGTGTTAGAATGAAAAAAGCATTGCAAAAAGGACACAGAAGAACGAAAGGCGAAAGGATTTATGGAAACAGAAAGATATCGGGAACTGGCAGCCTGTCTCCCCGGGCTTGCCCCGGATATGGGAGAGGCATGGGAGCGGCTGGCAGAGATTTTTGAACACCAGGTTTTTGAGCTGTACAGCCGGCATGAGGCGCACGGCGAGGAGAATTTTTACATTCCCTATATGATGAACGATGCCCTTGAGTGCTGTCTGAAGTTTCAGAACTGCAGCATGACAGGCAGATATCTTCCGGAGTATCCGGGAGAGGTATCCGGCGAACTGATCCGGGAGGGGAACCGGAATGCTCTCGTGGTACGCCAGGGAGAGCAGGTATTTACCCTGTGGTTTGAACATCTGCAGCTGATCACCAACGGTTATTCCTATCACCAGATCGGGCATTTCTGGGTAAAGGGGCAGGAGCAATGGAGACAGCTGGTTTATATGGCAGGGACCATTTACGATAAATATGAGTACCTGGGAGAAGGGATGCTCAATCCCCTGGAAAAAGAGCTGACGGCTCTTATGGAATTTGCTCCCTTTCGCTTCTGGTCGCCCATCCGAGAATCTTTAGAGGGAAGTTACGAAGATACGCCAAGAGGCATGGAATATATGAAGAAGCTGGCGCTGGAGGCAGGAGACAGAAGCTTTGCCCGGCTGCTCTGCCTGTATGAGAAACTGCCCGGTTCCTGGACGGCAAAGTTTGTCAGCGCCAGAATGAATGTGCCCAAAAGAGAAAAGCTGTACCGCCTGATCCGTCAGAAGATAGAGGAAGCGTCCAGCCAGTATCCAGCCAGAGATTACGGAGAAACTATGAATGAGAACATCTGCCAAAGGAGAAAAGCAGTTGAACGGTTTCTGAAAAGCAGAGGATTTCAGGGGGAGTATCCCTTCTTCTGGAAAAAGGAAATACAGATACTGGCAGCAGAGGAGCATCCCTTTACCATGCTGGAGGAGGAAAGCTTTCACTTCCGGATCCAGTTCATGGTATCCACGGGAAAGCTTCCTGAGGGAGGTGTGAACAGCGGATTTTTCAAGGGAAGGCACAGAGAGGGCAGAATTGAAAAAAGTCTGGATTTTCTCACGGAAAATGGAGCATCCTAGAGCTTACAGAGGAAAAGGAGGGCAGGCAGATGGCTGAACAGGAGACAGGGAAGAGGATGCATGTACAGATTATGTCAGACACAGAATGGGAGCAGACGTCAGAGGAACATCCCTGGAAAAGAGAACTGCTTTGCGGCTTCAGGCACGTATCCTACTGTAAAACCCAGGTCCATGGGGACTGCTTTACCGGAGTCTTGAAGATTCCCGGCAAAAAAAGACCGGAGGGAAAGGCAGAGACCCTTGGCTTTTATGCAGGAGAAGGAACCTTGGTTTTCCTGGACAACAGCAGCCGCACCAGACACTGCCTGGAAAAAATCTGCCGGGCAGAAGCAGGCGCCCAGACAGGTGCCCTCCTGCTTTTACTGGCAGTATGGAACTGGATCATCGCGGAGGATGTGCCGTGGCTGCAGAAGTTTGAAGACCGGATCACAGAACTGGAGGACCTTTTGCTGGAAAGCACACCCCGGGAGTTTCCGGAAATCCTGATGAGGCTTCGCAGAGAGATCATGAAATTCCATAATTTTTATGTGCAGTTTCTGGATGCTGCGGAGAATCTGCAGGGAGCCTTTTCCGGCAGCATGACGGAAGAGGAGAAAACCGGGTGGTCGGTCTTTACCAACCGGCTTTCCCGGCTCCACGATTATACGGAAAACATCAGGGAGAATCTCCTTGAGCTCCATGAATTGTATCAGGCGCAGGTGGATATCCGGCAAAATGAGATTATGACGGTGCTGACCGTAGTAACTACTGTCTTTTTGCCGCTGTCTCTTCTGGCTGGCTGGTACGGCATGAACTTTGAAAATATTTTTCTGCTGAACTGGAAGTACGGATATCCGGCAGTGATCGCGCTCACTGTAGCCATTATCCTGCTGGAGCTTGGATATTTCAGGAAAAAAGGATTCCTTGGGAAAAGGAAAGGCACAGAAATCTTGAGAAGCCAAAAAGACAGCGGGGACAGGAAAAGAACGGATTGACCGGGAATAAAGAGAACAGGAAGAAGCAAATACTATCTGTGAACCAGTTTTATTCAGTAAGGAGCAGCTGCTGCGGAACATTCCATACCCGGCAGAAAGCAGCAGGAAAGGAGACAGAACATGGATGCACAGACCAGAGGTTTACTGAGAGAATGCAGCGCAGGCTGCAAAATGGCAATCAACAGCTTCAACCAGATACGGGATTATGTCACAGATGAAAATCTGAAATCTGTATTGGACACGTACGATAAAAAACACAAAAAATATGAGGAGACAGCGGCAAAGCTGCTGGAAGAAGGCGGGAGCGAGGAAAAAGAACCCGGCGTCATGGCTGCCGCTTTCTCCCGGCTGAGCACACAAGCCAAGCTGCTGATGAAAGACGACAGCAGCCAGATCGCCAAGCTGGTCATGGATGGATGCAGCATGGGCATCCAGACCCTGGGCAGCTCTGTGAACCAGTATAAAAACGCTTCCGCCCAAAGCAGCAGCCTGGCAAAGGACATGATCCATACAGAGGAAAGTCTGATGAAGGACATGCAGAAATTTCTGTGATATTTCACCGGGCAGAACGCTGCAGCCCAGAGCGGTACAGAAGCTTAGGGAAAGCGATATAAAAAACAGAGGCACCCGTATCTTTACGGAAATGCCCCTGTTTTTATTCATGACAAGAGGTGGTTCGCAGAGCGTGCCGCCTATTATTTATGAAATGGTATATGGCAAGCAATAGTTCAAAAGCTTAAGCCAATTCCAGAACCAGCACCTGATATCCCTGCAGCGTCACCTGATCGCCCTCTGCGATCAGGTCCGGATAATTGTCGATGAGTACTTTTCTGCATGCAGACGGAAGTGTTACGGACTGCTCCTCTTTCTGGAAGTTTCCGATCACCAGCAGGTCTTTGTCTGCTTTTCTGTGGTAAGCCATCAGGTTGTGGCGGTCTCTCTCAAAGGGGATCACGTCGCCGTATACGATGGTCTCTTTGTACTCCGGATTCTTTCTCAGCGCGGCAAGTTTTTTGTAGAAGGAGAGCACAGAATTCTCATCTTTTTCCTGGGCTTCCACATTGATGGAAGTATAGTTAGGATTTACATGCAGCCAGGGAGTTCCTGTGGTGAAGCCTGCATTTTTCTCTGCGTTCCACTGAACCGGAGTTCTGGCGTTGTCCCTGCTGTATTTTGCTACTACTTTCTGCGCTTCTTCCACAGACAGACCGGCGTCTAAGCACACCTGGTATTCGTTTCTGGCGCTGACATCGTCGATCTCTTCTAACGGCAGTACGCCCATGTTCTCCATACCGATTTCCTGTCCCTGGTAGATAAAGGGAAGTCCCCGCATCAGGAAATACAGGGCTGCCAGCATTTTCTTGCTTTCATCGCAGACATCGCCGTCCGGGATGTAATAGCTGACGCCTCGCGGTTCATCATGGTTTTCGATGATGTTGGAGAAGAAACCTACATTTCCGATGGTTTCCTGTGTCTTGAAGTAGCAGTTTTTATAATCGTCCGGAGTAGGAACTTTGGAGGCGTACCAGCCTTTGTCGCTCTTTCCGAAGGAAGTTGTGGCAAAATCGAAAATGGAGGAGAAATAACCGTCATCGCCGATGAAAGCAGGCAGCTCATCCGGATTTTCGTTGAACACTTCGCCTACGGAGAATGCATCATGGATCTTGAAAGTACGGCGGTGCATTTCGCCTAAAAATTCACCGATGCCCTCTGCGTCATGGAGCATCATGGAGATATCAGACAGACCGTCGGGACGGTCAACCTTGTAATTCTTGTAGGGAAGTTTTTTCTTGATATTCATGATGGCATCCACCCGGAATCCGCCGAGACCTTTATCCAGCCACCAATTGATATTTTTATAAACTTCTTCCCGCATTGCCGGATTTTCCCAGTTCAGGTCCGGCTGTTTTTTGTGGAAGACATGCATGTACTGCTTGTCCGGATGACCGGGCAGGGTTTCCCATACAGGTCCGCCGAAGTAGCTTCTCCAGTTGCAGGGAAGCTCGCCTTCTTTTTTGTCTTCGATGTAGAAGAAATTTCCATATTCGCCATCCGGGTCCTGGCAGGCTTTCTGGAACCATTCGTGCTCGTCGGAGCAGTGGTTGACTACCAGGTCCATTAAGATGTACATGTCTCTCTTCTCAGCTTCCTTAATGAGACGGTCCATGTCTTCTAAAGTACCGAAGGCAGGATCGATATTATAATAATCGGAGATATCGTATCCCTGATCTGCGAAAGGAGAGGGATAGATCGGAGAAATCCAGACAATATCCACTCCCAGGTCTTTTAAGTAGTCCAGCTTGCTGATGATGCCCGGGATATCGCCGATGCCGTCCCCGTTGGAATCATAAAAGCTTTTTGGATAAATCTGATATGCCACTTTGTCGTGCCACCATTTTCTTTCCATAATAAATATGTACCTCCTGTTTTTTTCTATGTTTTGTTTTGAACTAGGCTATATTATAGTGTACATATCAGAAAAAATCTTACGAATATTTGATTAAAAACTGTATTATTATGACTTTTTGGAAGAAAAATGTTTTCGGTACTGCAAAGGGGTGAATCCGGTGTCTTTTTTAAATTCCCGCAGGAAGTTGCCCAGATTGTTAAAGCCGCAGTCCAGGCAGATATCCATGACAGGAGCGTCTGTGGTCTGTAAAAGGATGATCGCCTGTTTGATCCGGTATTCGTTGATATAGGAAACCGGAGATTTGCCGATAATCTTTTTGAAAAAGCGGCAGAAATACTGTTCATTCATATTGACCTGCTGCGCCAGCGTACGGATATAGAGCTTTTCCTGGTAATGGTTCCGGATAAAGGCAAGGGAAGATTTGATGATCTCCACCCGGTAGTCGTCCGTCTTCTCCGGCTCAGCCAGCAGAGAAAAGGAGGAGAGGGTGCCCAGGATCTTCAGAAGCCCTGCCCGGATAAAAAGCTGGGAGGAGAGATCCTCTGTGACGGTCTGCCCGTCCCCGGAAAGGAAATAGCCGGTCTGATGGAACACCTTCATGATGTCCAGGTATTCCTGCTTGATCCTGGCAAAAGCCGGGTGGGAGCTGTCAATGAGACAAGGGAGACGCAGGGCGCCCTTGACCAGCGGCTGTAAAAGCCGTGTCTGGGCAACGTCATAATGCTCGAAGCTTAAGATCCTGGGGTTAAAGACCACGGCGGATTCCACACAGGGAGTCAGGGGCTTGATGTAATGAAGTTCGCCGGAATTTACAAAACAGAAACATTCCCGGCGGATAGAAAAGGACTCCATATTGATCTCCAGGGTAAAATCGCCTTCCATGAAATAGATGATCTCGATCTCATCGTGCCAGTGATGGGAGACTCCGTCCCACACCTCATCCTCAAAGATCTCATAAAGTCCGCAGGGGAACACAGAAGTCCCATGGTCCTTCTGTTCCTTCAGACTGGTGGATGTATCGTTCATAAAGCATTCCTCCTATTTTTGGAACATTGCGGTAAAGACAGCCAGAAGTCCCAGGCAGCATACCCATACCGTCTGACCGCCGAAACGGGAGGTAAGAAGAGCGCCTGCAGCTGCGCCGATGATGAAAAAGAGAATCACATTATAATACTGGAGGCTGTTCAGCAGTCTGCCCCGGTCCTTTTCCCGGATGCTCAGGTACAGGTTCTGGGTAGCGCTCCGCAGATTGCCGGTGCACATGGTGGTGGCGTAAGAGTTTCCGTTCATTTTGCGGAAGGCTTCCACCTGAAGGGCACAGACAAAGGAAATCAGGATGTTGACAGCTGTGTCAAAGCTGCCCAGCGGGAGAAAGCCTGCCGCTGCCAGACAGAGCAGCTCCAGCAGTACGGTAAGCTGGCGCCAGTGGAGGTTTTCCTTCCATTTAAAGCGGGTCTGGACCATTTCGCAGACCAGGATTCCGGCAATAAAAGCGAGAACAGGCATGAGATAATACAAAACTTTTTCCCAGTTGCGGGAGGTGATATGGATGCCCAGGAGCACGATATTTCCTGTCTGGGCATTGGCGAAAACGCCGCCCCGGCAGACATAGGTATAGGCATCCAGAAAACCGCCTACCAAGGCAAGGATCAGCCCCAGAAGGTGGGTTTCGGACATTTGTTTCGAGGATTTCATGTAAACCTGCCTCCTTATCGTTCAAAATAACCGCTATCATTATACAAAGATTTTTTCTTCCTGACAAGGCAAAAGAAACAGGTATTCTTTTCACTGTTTCTGCATATACTTTACCGAAGAGGGAAGCAGCAAAGAAAGAAAAATTGTCAGAAATGTTGACAAATCAATGTATGAGGACTATACTTAATTTATCATATGAATGACGCGGGGTGGAGCAGTCTGGAAGCTCGCCGGGCTCATAACCCGAAGGTCGCAGGTTCAAATCCTGCCCCCGCTACTCTGAAGAAGCCGGAAGCAGCAGCCGAGGGCTTCTTTTTTGCGCTATAAGCCTGCCCTTTTACAGAAAAGTATGATACAATGTCAGTGTATGGTGTGATACGACAAATTCTCCATGAAAAGGAGGAGTAAGCCTATGAAAAGAAATTGTGTTTTGTGCGGAGGCAGGCTGAGGGACGGGATCTGCACAGAGTGCGGCATGGACAACAGAAAATCTGATGACATGTATTATGATCTCATGAACCGGCAGGAGTGC
>DWVZ01000085.1 GCA_019119975.1 Candidatus Blautia merdavium
TAAAAATACATAGGAATAGAAAGATCCATAAGAACAAAAAGCTTGTGTGCTCTGCCTGCTTCAGACGGAGACGGACAGCAGGAGCATATTTGAAGCGATATAAGGAGCTAAAGGAGGAAATACCGTGTTAGAGATCATGTCAAACGAAGCTGAATCATCTGCAAAGATCATTGTTGTGGGAGTCGGCGGAGCTGGAAATAACGCAGTAAACAGAATGGTGGAGGAAGCCATCGCAGGAGTAGAGTTCATCGGAGTTAATACAGATAAACAGGCGCTTACTTTATGTAAGGCACCTACCATCATCCAGATCGGTGAGAAACTGACTAAAGGTCTGGGCGCAGGCGCAAAGCCTGAGGTTGGTGAAAAAGCCGCAGAAGAGAGCATTGAAGAGATCAAACAGGCGATCCAGGGCGCGGATATGGTATTCGTTACCTGCGGTATGGGCGGCGGCACCGGTACAGGAGCAGCTCCCATCGTGGCAGGCGTTGCCAAAGAAATGGGAATCCTGACCGTCGGCGTTGTGACAAAGCCATTCCGTTTTGAAGCAAAGACACGTATGAGCAATGCTCTTACAGGAATTGAAAAGCTGAAAGAAAATGTAGATACACTGATCATCATTCCAAACGACCGTCTGTTAGAGATCGTTGACCGCCGGACAACCATGCCGGACGCTTTAAAGAAAGCGGATGAAGTTCTGCAGCAGGCAGTACAGGGCATTACAGACCTGATCAACCTGCCGGCACTGATCAACCTGGACTTTGCCGATGTACAGACTGTTATGACCGACAAGGGCGTGGCACACATCGGTATCGGTGAAGGAAAAGGCGACGACAAGGCTATGGAAGCCGTACAGCAGGCAGTATCCAGCCCGCTGCTGGAGACAACCATCGAAGGCGCGTCTCATGTAATCGTCAATATTTCCGGTGACATTTCTCTGATGGATGCAAACGACGCGGCAAGCTATGTACAGAACCTGACAGGCGAGGATACTAACATTATCTTTGGTGCTCTTTACGATGACAAGGAAGCAGATTATGTGCGCATTACAGTAATCGCTACAGGTCTGGACGATGAAACTACCAGAAAACCCAGTGTTGCAAGAGATAAAAAGACAGGAAAACCGGTGAAGGAAGAAAAGGCGCAGCAGACAGCAGCAAGACCTTCCGGATATACTATGCCTAAATTTACCCAGCCGACACTGAATCAGCCGCAGCAGAGCTTTACCAGCAATGTGCCCAAAGCAGATATCCAGATTCCGGAATTTCTGAGAAACAGAAGATAAGAATAATACAAGAATAAAGAGACTGCCGCAAAAAGCGCAGACGGCTGGGAAAGATGGACCAGCGTCTGTGCTCATACGGCAGTCTTTTTACGATAGGGAGAGAAGAGCTATGGAAGAAAAAAAGATGACCCATTTTGATGAAAACGGCAATGCGGTCATGGTGGATGTGTCCCAGAAGGCAGTGACAGCCAGGACAGCCCTGGCTGTGGGAAGCATCTATGTGAACCAGGCAGTGATGGACGCTGTAAGAAACCGCACTGTGAAAAAAGGAGATGTACTGACCGTAGCGCAGGTTGCCGGGATCATGGGGGCAAAGCAGACCTCGTCCCTGATCCCCATGTGCCACAATTTGCTGATCTTAAAGTGCGCAGTGGAATTTGAGCTTCACCCCCAGGAGAATAAGATCACAGCCTTCTGCCGGGTGAAGACAGAAGGAAAGACAGGGGCAGAGATGGAGGCGCTGACAGGGGTACAGACAGCCCTTTTGACCATCTACGATATGTGCAAAGCCATTGATAAGAGAATGCAGATCTCAGAGGTACATCTGGTGGAAAAAACCGGAGGAAAAAGCGGAACCTTCCGCTTTGAAGACAGAGAGGAGGAAAATCATGAGAAGAGCAGTGATCATAACAGCCAGTGACAGCGGCTACCGGGGGGAGAGAGAGGATTTAAGCGGACCGGCAGTAAGAGAAATCCTGGAAAAGGAAGGCTATCAGGTAACAGAGCAGATCCTCCTGCCGGATGACCGGGAGGCGCTGGGCAGGGTCATGGCGCAGATTGCCGACGAAGACCGTGCCGAGCTGATCCTTACTACCGGAGGTACAGGTTTCTCTCCCAGAGACTGCACGCCGGAAGCCACAGAGGATATCTGTGAGCGGCGTGTGCCTGGGATTCCGGAGGCGATGCGGGCATACAGCATGCAGTTTACCGGGCGCGCCATGCTGAGCCGCCAGGCGGCAGGGATCCGCAAAGGCACCCTGATCGTGAATCTTCCCGGCAGCCCCAAGGCAGTGAGGGAATGTCTGGAATACATTCTTCCCCACCTGGGGCACGGGATCGATATCTTAAGAGGCGATGCCTCCAACTGTGCCAGAAAGTAAAGGATCCGGGATATTCCATAAGGCATGGGCATATCCCTGCGCATGGACAGCGGGACAGCGAAGTATGAGGCAGCAGGATACAGGACAGTTCCGGATTACTGCTTAGCCAGATAACGGCGGACTTCCTCCACAGGCATCTCCTGTCCGGTCCAGATGCGGAAAGCCTCGGCGCCCTGGTACAGTAGCATGGAGTAGCCGTTGAAGGCTTTTTTTCCGGCAGAGCGCGCCTGGGAAAGAAGGCGGGTCTCCCAGGGATTGTAAATGATATCGGCAACGGCAGTGTCTTTTCCAAGCCAGGAAATATCCGGAAGGATGCAGGCGTCCGTGTCAGGCGCCATGCCCACGGAGGTGGCGTTGACAAAAAGGGCGCTTTCGGACAGGCACTGTTTCAGCTCCTCCAGATTTTCATTGTCGTGCAGGAGGATCCTGCAGGCGGTCTCTGCCTGCAGGGCAGCGGCAAGCTTCTGGATCCTGGGCAGATGGCGGCTGCTGGAGCGGGCAAAGACGTGTATGGTGTCCAGTCCGTCCAGGGCAGCCTGGGCGCAGATAGCTGTGGCAGCGCCGCCGATTCCCATCAGAGTCATGGTCTTTCCTTTTATGGAAATGCCTTCTTCCCTGACGGAGCGCATAAAGCCCACGCCGTCGGTATTGTGCCCGATCAGCTTTCCGTCTCGGTTTTCCACGGTATTGACCGCACCAATGAACCGGGCGGCAGGGGAAAGCTCATCCAGGAATTCCAGGATTTTATTTTTGTTGGGCATGGTCAGGTTAAAGCCCAGTACATTTAAGGTGAGAAGCCCCTGGACCGCTTCTTTTAACTGGTCTTCCCCCACGTCAAAGCAGAGATAGGCACAGTCGATCCCGAGAGACTGGAAACTGTAATTATGCATAAGAGGAGAAATACTGTGAGAGACCGGACTTCCCAAAAGCCCGGCGATCCTTGTTTTCCCTGTGATCGGTATCATGGCAGAACCTCCTGAAGTAAAAATATCGTTGATAAAAGTTTAAAATGAAACTTTCATAGTGTCAAGCACGAAAGTGAGTCAAAGAAGAAAATGGGAATCAAATAAGAAAATCAGAAAATAACAAAAACAGAAAAAAGAAAGTCGGAAAAAAGGAAATCAAAACCCAAGAAAGAGAAACAGAGCGAGAAAAAGAGAAAGGAAAACAGAAATTAGGATGCAGTCAGTAAAAGTAAAACACACCGTGATCGGGGAAGGAATCCCGAAAATCTGTATTCCGGTCACCGGAAAAACAGCAGAAGAGATCTGTGAACAGACCAAAAAGATCCTGGAACTGGAACCGGATCTGGCAGAATGGAGGATCGACTGCTGGGAAGAAAAGGCAGGAGAAGAAAAAATCTGCGAAATGTTAAGAACAATAACCGACATTTTAGGGGAAATTCCCCTTCTCTTCACCTTCCGTACAGCGGCAGAAGGAGGAGCCCGTCCCATCAGCTCCAAGGATTATGTAAAGCTTTTAAAAACCGCTGCCAAAACCGGTCTTGCGGACCTGATCGACGTAGAAGTTTTCTCCTGTAAGGATCAGGCAGAGGCGCTGATCGGGGAGCTTCAGCAGGCAGGCGCCCGGGTGGTGGCATCCAACCATCACTTTGGCAGGACGCCGTCTAGGGACGAAATCTTTGAACGGCTGGAAGCGATGGAAGCAGCAGGCGCAGACATCCTGAAACTGGCAGTGATGCCCGAAGACTTCTCCGATGTGTGCTGTCTTTTGGAGGCGACAAACGCTTTTGCCCAAAAGACCCAGCGTCCCCTGATCACCATGTCCATGGGAAAGACCGGGGTTTTAAGCCGTCTGTGCGGAGAGATCACAGGCTCCTGCGTCACTTTTGGAGCCGGGGTCAATGCCTCCGCGCCGGGACAGGTACCGGCAGAGAAACTAAGGCAGATCTTAACGGAAATCCATGAACTCCGGGCAGCAGGAGAGACCGAAGAAAATTGACATAAAAAAGGTAACATAAACGGGAAAAAAGCGAATCCCACTGTCGAAAAGATTTGGGGTTTCGCCCAGCGGTTTTGACAAAATCAGCACCCCCTAACACCTATAATGAACATTGCTTATTCCAGATAAGTAAGAGAGTCATTGACAGGTATTAGGGGGTGTTTTGTGTACTACGAATTCTACATAGATGAGTTTTTCGTAGTAAACCTGCTGGTGGATCTTCTTCTGCTGGTGCTGACCAGCCAGATCCTGGGGGAAACTGCCAGTCCCCTTCGGATGCTTTTGGCTGCCGGGACGGGAGCGGCGGGCGCCTGCACCCTGGTGCTGCTTGGGACAGAGAAGTTCGCAGTAGGAGAAACGGTCCTTCATCTGGCACTTGCGGTTTTTATGGTGAAAATCGGGTGCGGGATAAAAGCTTTTGGGAAACTGATGCGGGGCGTCTGCGCTTTTTACGGGGCTTCCTTTTTGCTGGGAGGACTCTTAAGCGCCATCCCTATGGGTACGAAAAAGGGAATTCTTACGTTTTTTGCAATCACATTTACCGCTTATTGGGCAATTCACATAGGCATAAGACTCTGTAAATACTTAAAAGGAAAAGATGAGGCATTCTGTGAAGCCGTGATCCGGCTGAACGGAAAAAGTTTGAAAGTAAAGGGACTGTATGATACGGGAAACCGTCTGAGAGACCCTCTGACCGGGAAACCGGTGTGCGTCATGGAACTTGCGGTATTCGGGCAGCTTCTGGAAGGAAAGGAGCGAAAAGCCCTGGAACAATTCTATGACCAGACCGGAGAGCAGGAGGGGGAGACCTGGCAGCGTCTGGCAAAGACCCTGAAGCCAAGGCTTCTGCCTTACAGCAGTGTTGGCTGTGAAAAGGGGCTGCTCTTAACGGTAACGGCAGACGGCATGTTCCTATCATCGGGAGAGAAAAAGGGGCAGGTGAAACATCCGGTCATCGGACTTTCACAGACTCCCCTGTCTCCTTGCGGGAACTTTCAGATAATTATCAGTCCAGAGATCTGGGACAGTAGGAGAGGAGCTTTATGAGTATGGATATGTGTGTAAAAAGAGATTTTCCGTTTTCCGGTTTTACCGGAATTTTATTCCCAAGAGGCAATGAACTGCACTATATCGGAGGAGCAGAGGTGCTGCCGGCGCCGCTGACCCCTCAGGAGGAATCTGAGAAGTTAGAGGAAATGTTAAAGGACAGCAGCCAGGAGGCGAAGTCCTGCCTGATCGAGCATAACCTGCGGCTGGTGGTCTACATTGCAAAGAAATTTGACAATACCGGGGTGGGCGTGGAGGATCTGATCTCCATCGGCACCATCGGACTGATCAAAGCCATCAATACCTTTAATCCGGTGAAGAAGATCAAGCTTGCCACCTATGCTTCCCGGTGCATTGAAAATGAGATCCTTATGTATTTAAGGCGGAACAGCAAGACCAGGATGGAGGTGTCCATCGATGAGCCGCTGAACGTGGACTGGGACGGAAATGAACTGCTGCTGTCGGACATTCTGGGAACCGATGAGGATGTGATCTACCGGGATATTGAAAGCGAAGTGGAGCGCAAGCTTTTGGGAAAGGCGATCGGGAAGCTGTCTAAGAGAGAGCAGACCATTGTGCGGCTGCGCTTTGGCATCAATATGCCGGACGGGAAGGAGAAGACCCAGAAGGAAGTGGCAGATCTTTTGGGGATTTCTCAGTCGTATATCTCCAGGCTGGAGAAGCGGATCATGAAGCGGCTGAAAAAAGAGATCGTGCGGTATGAGTAGCTGGAGGTATGAGCATCGTGCGG
>DWVZ01000086.1 GCA_019119975.1 Candidatus Blautia merdavium
GACATTACCCGCTACTTTGAGGAACAGGGTATCAAGATTTACGAAAAGTCAATGGTTCGGAGTTTCCTTTCCCAGCTTTTACGGAACCCTGTTTACGCACAGGCCGACTTGGAACTGTACGAGTTTTTCAAGAGCCAGGGCGCGGCGATTGTCAATGACGCTTCCGATTTTGCCGGAACAAACGGCTGTTATCTCTATCAGGGGCGGGATGTGAAGGAGGACAAGGACAGGTGCCTAAAAGACCAGATACTTGTTATCGCTCCCCATGAAGCATTGATCCCCTCTGACACATGGCTGAAATGCCGGAAAAAGCTCATGGCAAACACCACCTTCCAACAGGGGCGGAAACCGAAAAACACTTGGCTGGCCGGAAAAATCAAATGCGGGCATTGTGGGTATGCGCTGAAAGCCACCCATGTACCAAACAGCACAGGCTATTTCCGCTGCACCAAACGGACGGAAAACAAAGGCTGTCCGGGCTGCGGGAAAATCCGCAAAGAAGAATTTGAGCAATTCATTTTCTCGGCCATGCAGGAGAAATTCAAAGATTATCAGATACTCTACGGCCAAGAGGAAAAGGTCAATCCGAAGCTGACAGCCTATCAAGTAGAGCTGGCACAGGTGGAGGCAGAAATTGAAAAGCTGCTGGACACGCTGACCGGAGCCAATGCGACCTTGCTTGCCTACGCCAACAAGAAAATCGAAGAACTGGACACCCGCCGTCAGACTATTTCAAAAGCAATAGCCGATTTGAGCGTCGAAACCATATCACCCCAGCAGATAAAGAAGCTGTCCTATTATCTCGACAACTGGGAGAGCATAGATTTTGACGACAAAAGAAAAGCCGCCGATGGCTTGATTTCTACAATCAAGGCCACCAGCGACCGTGTTCAGATAGAGTGGAAAATCTGACATTTCCGCTCTATCGCCCCTCATTTCTATTTTATCTCGTTTGTACCCCTTGTACACCGATGCTTCCATTACGTGTGAACAATGGAATCTGGGCAAGGGGAGCATCTGCTGTGATTGTCTGACCTCCTGCCACCTTTTCACCCGTCCAGTAATTTGTCCATTCTGTACCTGCCGGAAGGTATACTTCCCGACTCCTTGCCCCTTCAAACAAGATAGGCGCTACAAGAACGTCCGGTCCAAACATATACTGATCCTCAACTTCCCATGCTTTTGGATCATCCGGCATATCGTAAAACAGCGGGCGCATGACCGGAGTTCCTTTCTCATGAGCTGCCTTCATCAGTTCTGTAATATAAGGTTTCATCTTTTCTCTCAGCTCCAGATAGCCGCAAAGTATTTCATATGCCTCATCGCCAAAAGACCAGACCTCATTATCGGCGCCTGACACACAGGCTGCTCCTCCTTCGGATCCCATTGGAGGTTTATGGGGTTCTCTGTCTCCATGAAGCCGCATGACAGGACAAAAGGTTCCGTATTCAAACCACCGGATCAGAAGTTCCCGGAATGCAGGATCATCGGGATTTCCTCCGTGAAATCCTCCGATATCTGTGGTAAACCAGGGAATTCCCGCAATTCCCATATTCAGTCCTGCCGCTACCTGATTCCGAAGTGATGAAAAGCTTGAGTGGATATCTCCTGACCATACCAATGCACCGTATTTCTGGGACCCTGCCCAGGCACATCGGAGCAGGTTGATCACGTTTTCCTGCCCCTCTGCTGTCATTCCGTCATAGAAGGTTTTGGCATACAGTTCCGGATATATATTGCCAATCTGTACGTTTGGTCCCAGATAGTAACGATAGTTTTCAAAATCATATACACTGTATTCCGGTTCTGCTTCGTCCAGCCAGAAAGTTTTAATACCTTTATCATAATAATTCTTTTTTGCTTTATCCCATAAATATTTTCTGGCTTCCGGATTTGTGGCGTCATAATGGATCGTATTTCCCTGAAAGTCCATTACAATACGGAAACCTCTCTCTGTCCGTACAAGGTATCCCTTTTCCAGCATTTCCTCATAGTTTTCACTGCGGCGGTCTACAGTAGGCCAGATAGAGACCATAAGTTCAATCCCCATATCCTTCAGTTCCCGGACCATGGCATCCGGATCCGTCCAGTATTTTGGATCAAAACGCCAGTCTCCCTGAAGAGGCCAGTGAAAATAATCAATGACGATCACTGAAATCGGAAGTCCTCTTTTCTTATACTCTCTGGCCACGTTTAATAATTCTTCCTGAGTCTGGTAGCGCAGTTTGCACTGCCAGAATCCCATAGCATACTCCGGCATCATGGGAACAGTTCCCGTGGCCTTAGCATAGGATTCCTCAATCTCTGCAGGCGTGTCCCCTGCCGTGATCCAATAATCCAGTTGTTTCGTGGAATATGCCTCCCATGTTGTGATATTTTTTCCAAAGATCACCCTGCCCACTGCAGGATTATTCCAGAGAAATCCGTATCCCAAAGATGAGATCATAAATGGCACACTGGCCTGAGAATTTCTCTGGGCCAGTTCAAGGTCTGTTCCTTTCAAATCCAGATACGGCTGCTGATACTGTCCCA
>DWVZ01000087.1 GCA_019119975.1 Candidatus Blautia merdavium
AAAACGGCCTGAAAATCGGTGACAAAATCCAGACGGACAAAGGCGTGGTGATTGAGATTGTGGGTCTGTTCTCTCCAAAAGAAATCGAAGGCATCAACGATCAGGTGACAACCTACGATAAAATACAAAACCTTATCATCACCGATCTTGCTGCTTTGGTGGCTTACGAAAACGGCCCTGCCATCCAGGGATTTAACGAACTGACGGTATCGGTGGATGATCCGCAGAACATGGAGGAAATCATTTCTAAAGTAAAGGAAATCAGCGGCGTGGACTGGAAGGGCTTTTCTTTCCTGGTTGACAACGAGGACTATGAAAACGCTGCGTCCTCTTTGGAACAGTTATCAGAGCTGGTATCCACCATTTTGATGATCGCGCTGATTGTAAGCATCGCCATCCTCTCGCTCATTCTAACCATGTGGGCCAGAACCCGCATCCATGAAACCGGCGTCCTGCTCTCAGTTGGGATCAGCAAGCTGTCCATCTTAGGGCAGTATATTGCCGAGGTTTTGCTGATTGCGATATTCGCATTTTCCCTTTCTTATTTCTCCGCCAGCGCCATTGCGGGCCAGATGGGAAATGTATTGCAATCCGGGCAGGCGGTAACGGAGGCGCAGCAGGAAGACGGCCTCTCTGCCGGAACCCGTGGGGAGGCCGGAACAGATACCGGTGGGCAAGAAATCGAAACCCCTAAATTACAGGTTCGTGTACAGCTTGAGGAAATGGGACTCCTGTTCCTGCTGGGGATCGGGATTGTAACGGTATCCGCTGGAATATCCTCGATTTCCGTCATGCGGCTGAAACCGCGGGAAATTCTATCCAAAATGAGCTGAGAAAGGCGGTAACGATATGAAAAAAGTATGGAAAATGTTTTCTGTTCTCCTTCTTATTGGACTGTTATTTACAGGGTGTACCCCCAAGGAGAATAAATCAGACAAAACACAGGAGCAATCCGGCTCGCCCATCATAGATTACGAGGTGCCGGATAAAGTAAAGGACTATGATTTTGACTATGAATTTGTGCCCGAAGGTGAATAGGAGGTGCCTCTATGGGAATTTTGGAACTGCAAAACCTAACATACTCTTATGACAAAAAGCGGAAGGTGCTGAGAGGGATCAATGCGCAGATGGAGGCGGGAAAAATGTATGCCATTCTTGGCCCATCCGGGTGCGGCAAGACAACACTCCTTTCCCTGCTGGGCGGTCTGGACAGCCCCACAAGCGGCAATATCCTGTTTGAAGGGAAAGACATTGCACAGGCCGGATTGGCAGGCCATCGGAAAAAGAATGTTTCCTTTATCTTTCAGAGCTACAACCTGATAGATTATATGACCCCGCAGGAGAATGTCCGGCTGACTTCAAAGAAACCGGCGCTCCCGTTTCTGGAACGGCTGGGGCTGACGAAGGAGGAATCCAAACGGAACGTGCTGAAACTCTCCGGCGGCCAGCAGCAGCGGGTAGCCATTGCAAGGGCGCTCGCAAGCGAAGCTCCGGTGATTTTGGCGGATGAGCCTACCGGAGATCTGGACGAAGAAACCGCTCAGGACATTGCAGAAATCCTGAAAAGGAGCGCACATCAGATGAAGAAATGCGTGATAGTAGTCACCCACTCGGGTGAACTGGCAAAACAGGCGGATGTGGTGTTCCGACTGAAAAAGGGCGAATTACAGATAGAACAAAGCGGAAAATCTTTGTAAAGTATTTTGAAAGGCTTGCCTTTTTGGATTAATTCTACGGTATATGCAATGAAGAACAGGCACAAACAGTTCGCATGATTTTTGATATGTATTTAGATGGTATGGGGATGCGAAAGATACAGTTTGCCTTAGAAGCTGCTGGCAGAAAAACTTCTAGTGGATTAACCAGAATATGTACTGGACTATCTTGAACAAAAGAAAATTAGAAATTGGGGTGAGGTGGAACAGATAGCGGTAGAGGGTACCCATCAGCCTATTGTGACAAAATGAGAGCCCTACATTCGGCAACAGCAGCACAGGCAGCATTAAACAATAAGTAAGAAAAATAATTGAAAGATAGGCAGCGCTCTGTTCTTTGGAACAGGGCGCTCAACTTATAGGAAGTTTCGGGTTTATAAGGAAATGACAGACTAAGGAGATGACATTTGCATTTTGGGGAATTTCAGGTATAATGTACATGGAGAAAACAGGTGAAAATCTGGACTCTGTTCAAAAATCAACAGAAAGGCGGTGTTTTTCGTATCACAGTGCATTTCCGTGAATGGTTTGAAAAAAGAAAAGAAACAAGGAACAAGAAGCGTGATTCTAAGGCAGCCGTTGACCGGATAGCGGCAGATGAAGCGTATATAAAGACGGCTGTCAAAAATAATGGATCACTTCTTTTGTTTGTCAGTACATTTTTAGTCTTGATCGAGCTGTACAATTTGTGCCGAGTTCTTTTTATGACAAAAGGTGTGGGCATATCTTCGCCCAGCAATCTGATCTATTTCCGTTTTTATGCATCTCTGTTTTTGGTCTCTGTTATCTATGTGTTTTTTGAACGAATCGTACGCATGGCGGATGAAAAACGATATGTGCTCCACATGGCGTACGGAACGCTGATTCTTTTGTGGCAGGCGCTGTTTAATATTCATGATATTTTGCGGACGAATTCCCAGGGGAATTACACGTTATCCGTTATTTTTATGGCTTTTGCTGCAGTCTTTGTGATGCGTCCGATTTATTTCCTGGCAAATATAGCCGGCATGTACGGGCTCTTACTGCTTTTAGCCGGGAAATCTCTTTCCTATGGAACCAAGTTTAATTCCGCAGTCATGATACTGCTGTGTGTTGTGATCTATTATCAGAAGTACAGGCATCTGGGAGTAGAACTGACCCAGCGCCATGAAATCGAGGAAGCAGTCAAGGCATATCAGACAGAGCATGAACGTTTTCGTCTGACTTATGAGCAGCATGAGATTGTCTGCCGTGCCAGCCAGTTGATCACCTTTGAGTGGAATATGAAAAAAGGGAGTGTCCGCTTTTCCGAGTACTGGAGCATGGTTCTTGGACAGCCGCTGTATGTACCGGATCTCGAGGAATTTGTAAAGAAAACAAAGAGATTACAGCCGCATGATAAAGACCGGATTTTTGGCGCCATAGAAAAAGCAAGGGAAAAAGTTCCCTATCAGAAACTGGAAATACGGGTTCCCGGAAGTGACGGACAGCTGCGCTGGTATGAGCTGAGCGTCACAACACAGATGGACAAGGAGGGAGAACCTATATTTGCCATCGGCATACTCCGGGATATCATGGAGCATAGACAGGAAATTACCAGAATCCGCAGAGAGGCGCAGACGGATCCGACGGGTGTGCTTAATAAGGCTGCGATCGAACAGTACGGCAGAGAGCGGCTCGCACAACTTCGAGAGGAGGAGACCTTGGTTGCGCTTATACTGGATCTTGATGACTTTAAATATATCAACGATACCATGGGACATCCCATGGGGGATTATGTTCTGTCAGAGATTGGGACATGCATGAAAAAATGTGCGCTGCCGGGCATGTGTATCGGCAGGATCGGAGGCGATGAGTTTCTCATGCTTCTGGCTGGTGCGAGAACTCTGAATGTACGCCTTGTTAAGGAGTACGCGGAAAAACTGCTGGAACACGTGCAGAGCATCAAGATCAGCGGCATGAACAGACCAGTCAGGGTGAGCATTGGAATTGCTGCCCTGGATCAGGAGAGCGGGATGAGCTTTGAGGAGCTGTATGCCAAGGCTGACAGAGCGCTCTACCAGTCTAAGCGCGCAGGAAAAGGAAGGATAAAATGGGCGGAAGATGAGGTGATAGAATGAACGAGGTATTACGGCAGGAAAAGAAATATCTGATGAATATGGCAGATGTAAAAAGGCTGTCCGGAAAACTGAGCCAGGCGCTTATGGAAGACGATCATAACGGAGCAAACGGCTACAGCATCCGTTCCCTGTATTTTGACACGCCTTATGACGGAGATTTCCGCGATAAGGTAGACGGACTTCTTTTGCGGAAAAAAATCCGTTTGCGGATATACGATCCAAAAGCGAAGACAGCAAAGCTGGAAATGAAGCAAAAGGAAGGCATGTATCAGAGAAAGCGCTCCCTGAGACTTTCCCGGGAGGACGCTGCTGCGCTCATTGACGGCGATTATGGAGTACTTCTGAAATATCGGGAACCTTTTGCGGCGGAGTGCTACGGTGTTATGTGCATGCAGGGCTATCGCCCTAAGACCGTGGTGGAATATTTGAGAAAGGCGTATATCGCAAAAGAGAATTCCATTCGGATAACCTTTGATTCCAGGATCATAGCGACAGAGGCAAGATACGACATATTTGCGGAAGATCTGAATCTATATCCGGTACTTGATCCGTTCAACGCGGTACTGGAAGTGAAGTATAACGGCTTTCTGCTGAGTTATATCAAGGATCTTCTTGACACAGCAGTCCGCTCAGAGTTGTCAGTGAGCAAATACTGTCTTGCAAGAGGAATCAGTCAGGGGTTTAATATGTAGGAAAACGCATCAGGCGTTTCAGTTATTTCAAACAGAAATGAATGAGGAAAAAGGAGAAAGAGTATGAAAAAACTTATTTTAGATGCGATTGAGTCCAGCGGCGACCTCTCTGCGGAGGTGATCATCCTGCGGCTGTGCGCTGCGGCGCTTATTGCGGGCTTTATATTTTTGTCGTACCGGCTGTCTCATGACGGGAGTATATACAGCAGCAAATTCAACGTCTCTCTCGTGGTGCTGACGCTGATTACCACTACGGTGATGATTGTCATTGGAAACCATATTTCGCTGTCTCTCGGTATGGTGGGCGCGCTGTCCATCGTTCGGTTCCGTACAGCGGTCAAAGATTCCCGGGATGCCATATATATTTTCTGGTGCATTACCGTTGGTATATGCTGCGGAGCCGGGGATTATGTGGTAGCGTCCTGCGGAAGCGTGCTGATTTTCGCAGTGCTTCTCCTGTTCGGAAGGATCAAGAACGACAATCGTATGCTGCTGATCATCCGCACGGTGCGCGTGAACGAAGAAAAGGTAGAAGCGCTTATTTTTCAGTATTTTGATGGTAAGGCGCAGCTTCGAGTAAAGAATACGACAGAGACCAGCGTAGAGTTCATCTTTGAATTAAGCAAAAGGATCCTGGATAAATCGGACCGTAAGGATAAGAGTATCACGTCGTCCTTATATGAGATCGGGAATATCGAGTACTGCAATCTTGTGACGCAGAATGATGAAATCGGAAGCTGAGAACGGGCGGTTGGAAACCGTGTTGAAAATAGCCGGAAAAGGAGGTGGAGCAGGTGAAATACAGAACAACAGGGATCCTAGCCGCTCTGTGCATGATAACAGGAATTTTTGCGCTGTCTCAGATAGAAACGGATAATCCAGATGTGCGGGTGCATCAGCATATGCAGGCGGTTCCTTCGGAATGCGGCTGTGATGGATCGCAGTTATGTACACACCTGCCGTTGGTTGTCATAGAAACGGGAGGCAGGGAGATACCTGGAGCTATGGTCGGAGATATACCTCAGTGGAGCACGCTGAAAGATGAGACAGATCAGGCAGATGTGGCTGCCAGGAAGCTTCCGGGGGCAGAGCGCGTGCAGGAAAACGAAAGTGCACAGATACAAGAGGACAATTACGAAGGCAAAAAGTATACGACCACAGAGGAGGGCTCCGATATGCTGTCCGTGCATGTGAGCATCATGGACGATCCGGACAAAAAACACCATCCAGATGATGACCCGGACGTGGAATCCACGGCACTGATCCGTATCCGGGGAAATACCTCGCGCAGATTTGATAAGAAGAATTACCTTCTGCGTTTTACAGATCAGGACGGTCAATATCAGGAGGAAGAGGTTATGGGGATGGACGCCCATTATGAATGGGCGCTGCACGGACCATATCTGGACAAAAGCCTGATCCGGAACTACCTGTGGTACAACATTGCAGGCGAGATCATGGACTATGCTCCGAACGTCCGCTTCTGTGAAGTGATCCTGGATGGGACATATATAGGGGTATATTTGATGACAGAAACCATTACCAATGGTGTGGACAGCCGTCTGAATATCTCTGAGCCTGTGGAGAATACAACGGAGACCGGGTATCTTCTGAGATTGGACCGGTATACGGAGGATCAGCTTCGGAATCTGGATAACTTCACCGCATATACCTTTAAGAATACCGATCAGGTGGAAATCCGGTATCCCAGGAGCGGTTCTCTTACCCCAAAGATGCAGCGCGCCATAGAGCAGGAGTTCTCTGATTTTGAGAAGGCGCTGTACTCCTTTGATTATGATACGGACGATTACGGTTACTGGCATAACATTGATACGGGATCCTTTGTGGACTACTGGATCCTGAACGAGTTCACATCCAATACGGATGCAGGCAGATATTCCACGTATCTTTACAAGGATATAGGCGGACGCTACAAAATGGTCATATGGGATTTTAATTCCGCGTGTGATAATTATCAGGCGGAGGAGACCAGCCCCTATACTTTTTCTATGCAGGACGATCTTTGGTATCAGATGCTGATGCGGGATGAAGATTTCACAGAACGCATCATCGACCGGTACCGGAAGCTTCGGAAAACGTGGCTGAGCGATGAATATCTGGAGCAGTATATAGACGAGACACTGGAGTATCTCGGGGATGCTATAGACCGTAATTTCTCTGTATGGGACTACACCTTTGAGCTTCCGCTCCTGAGACCGGAAAGCAGAAATATCCGCAGCCATGAGGAGGCGGTCGCCCAGCTGAAGGAATATATCCGGCTGCGGGGGCAATGGCTGGACGAAAATATCGAGACCATACAGCAGTACAGTCATGCTTCCAAAAACAAACGATATAACCATTAACACACGACCGCCGTCCGGAAGCGGGCGGCGTCGGAAAGAAACCGGGAAGGAAGGCGTATGAAAAAGTTTATTATCGCGGCAGCGGCAGTTATTGTCGCCGTTTTTATCTGGAATACAGCATATTATCGCCTTGGGCTTTATATTGATCTGCACCCGGATGCGCAGGCAGAAGCGCTGATGACTGTGGAAGGTAAGGAAATCTACATCCAAAAGAACGGGGAAAAAGAACCCTTCGAGATGCGCGGCGTGGACATGGGAAGCGGGATACCCGGCGAATGGTCAGCGGACTATGCCATCGATGAGGAAACCTATCTGCGGTGGTTCGGACAGATACAGGACATGGGAGCCAATACGATTCGTGTGTATACGCTCCTGGCGGATGATTTCTATCATGCCTTTTATGAGTACAATAAGGACAGAGAGGAACCTCTTTATCTTGTACAGGGGGTATGGGTGAACGATTATATCCAGTATTCTCACCGGGACGCGTATGATGAGGAGTTCCGCCAGACGTTTCTGGATGATTGCCGAACGGTGGTGGATGCTCTGCACGGCAGGCGGACCGTATCTCTGGGATATGGAAAAGGTTCAGGAAGCTACCGAAAGGACGTTTCTTCCTGGGTGATCGGATACATCCTGGGTGTTGAGTGGGAGGATGTCACGGTAGAGTATACAAATAAGAAATATCCGGAGCGAAACAGCTACCAGGGAGAATACCTGTATACCTCAGAGACGGCGACACCCTTTGAGGCGATGCTCTGCGAGGCTGGAGACAAGCTGCTGGAATATGAGAGCGGCAGGTATAAACAGCAGAAGCTTATTGCGTTTTCAAACGGACCTGCCACGGATCCTTTTGTGTATCCGGGGCTTGTGACGCAGTATCATCAGAAATGCGCCCAGGTGAACGTGGAGAACATCCGGATGACAGATGCCGTATTGTCCGGACAGTTTGCGTCGTATCATGTATATCCCTATTTTCCCTCTTATCTGGACGATCTGGGCGGGGAAGAGACGCTTCTGGGAGACGATATTTTTGAGGCGGAACTAAGCGACAGTGAGATACTGGAGCAGATCCGGACCCGCGCGGAGGAAGCCGGTAAGCTTGAAGGAATGACGGAAGATGAGATCCAGGCGCTTGTGGAGAACGAAAAAGAGGAAATGCTGTCGCGGCGTGAGTCCGCAGAACGTATAGAAAAGCGGAATGAGGAAAAAGAATCGCCGCGGATCGAGGACTATCTTCATGGAAATGATCTTGATCCGGATGGGGATCGGAACATGTACTATACCTATTTGAGGATTTTGAACGAATACCATACCATGCCTGTGATCATTTCGGAATTCGGCATTCCTACATCCAGAGGAATGTCCCAGAGAGATCTGTCTACAAACCGCAACCGGGGTTATATGTCTGAGGAAGAGCAGGCAGAGGGTCTTGTGGAATGCTGGCAGGACATCAAAGATGCAGGATGCTCCGGCGGGATGGTGTTCTCCTGGCAGGATGAGTGGGATAAGCGTACCTGGAACACGATGCACGCCGTGGATTTGGACAATACCGCTTACTGGAGCGACTGGCAGACCAACGAACAGTCCATGGGAATTCTGACCTTTGATCCGGGCGATGAGGAGAGCGTCTGCTATGTGGACGGCGATATCTCAGAATGGGGAGAAGAGGATGTAGCGGCAGAGACGGAAGGCATGACCTTATCTATGAAGTATGATGAGAAATTTCTCTATTTTCTGATTTGGAAAGAGGATTTTAACAAGGGGGAAGATACCCTTTATATACCGATTGATATCACGCCAAAAACGGGCAGTACCTACTGTCAGGATGCTGACGTATCCTTTGAACGGGCGGCAGATTTTCTGATGGTCATAGACGGAACGGAGGACAGCCGGGTGCTGGTACAGGAACGGTATGATGTGCTCCAAGCTATGTATTCCCGTGAGATTGGCTCCACGGATGTTTATTTGAATCCGCCGGATGCGGATTCTCCGGTATTTCATCAGATCCATTTGATCCTGCAGTCCTCTCCTGTGTTTAAAACCGGGGATTTCAGCACGCCGGCAGAAACCTATGAGACAGGAAAGCTCCGTTATGGAAACGGAAATCCGGAGGCAGAGGAGTTTGATTCTCTGGCGGATTTCCTATTTTCCGGCGAATATACGGAGATCCGGCTGCCATGGCAGCTTCTGAATTTTTCCAATCCCTCCGAAATGCAGGTACATGATGATTATTATGAATGCTATGGCGTTGAAAATATAAAAATTGATGAAATGTATGTGGGAATCGGAGCAAAAGACGAAAATGCCGGACGGATTTCCATGGAGCCCTTTGGGCTGGAAGGCTGGGGGACAGAAGTGACTTACCATGAAAGACTGAAAAAATCTTATGACGCGCTTCAAACAATGTGGACAGATGTGAAAGCACAGGAAGCGGAAGAAGGCGGTGAAACAGATGTCGGGCAGTGAGGTTTTGATATACGGGTATGGAGCGGTATGTCTGTGTATGATCGTATTCAATCTTGTGTACAATGCTGTACAAAGAGGAAAAGAACCGCGGATCGAAAAGAAGGTAGAACATTTGAAAACAGCGCTGCTGCAGAAGTATGGAGCAGCAGACGGTACGCGGGCCTCTGAGAATCCTGCGGCTGTCCCGGATACCTCTGTTTTTTTCAGGCAGATGCATCTGAAGCCGGAGAAATCGGAAGATCTGTTGATCCTTGCAGAGACGCTTTCGGATATTTTTGACAGTGAACACCGGGAGGCGGGGGTGTGTTTTATCCGGAAGCTGCAGCCGGATTTTCTGCGGCTTGCAAAGGAATATCTGAAAAAAGACAGTATGCAGACAGCGTATTTCGCGGCGTTTCTGCAGGAATATGTTCCATGGACCGAATACAGCGATGATCTTCTGGAAGTTCTGTTAGAATATGCTGCAAAGCAGAATATGTACTGCCGGATCAATGCGCTTGACGCTTTGTATGCCTCCGGAAATGCCCCATATGTAGTGAAGGCTCTGAACATACAGGACAGGATGGAAACATTGCTTCATACGCGAGTGCTTACGGAAGGACTGCTGAGTTTTTCCGGAAATCATGAGGAACTGATGAAGATGCTGCTGGAACGGTTCGGGGAGTTTTCCGTACGCATCCGTCTGGCTGTGCTCAATTATATCCGCTTTCAGTCGGGAGAGTACAAGGAGTTTATGTACCGCATCATGACGGACGAGCAGGAAGACCGGGAACTGCGGCTTTCTGCCGAGCGCTACTTTGGACGTTATCCATGGGAGCAGGCCCGGGACGCGCTCCTTGCATTTGCCCGGGATAAGGAAACACTTCGCTGGGAATATGCGGCAGTGGCAGCTGCGGCGCTGAAGGATTACAGGGGGGAAGATGTGATATCGGCTCTCAAAAGCGCTCTGTACAGCTCCAACTGGTATGTGCGGTACAATGCGGCGGTGAGCCTGGAGGCAAGCGGTTTTTCCTACACGGAGCTTATCGATGTGATGGCGGGAAAAGACCGCTATGCCAGAGAGATGATGGAATACCGGCTTGGGGAGCAGCGTCTGATGGAAAATCAAAAAGTTTCAAAGGAAGGGAGGGGAGAGGCATGAAAGATCTGTACCAGGTATTTTTTCAGTATGTAGGGATTTTCTTCGTACTTTACATGGTGGGATACGCCACCTTCCTGCTGCTCTCTGTTACGGTGGGAGGCTCAGAGCTTTGGGACGCGAAACGCCGCGGCAGGCTGAGAAATGAGATGAAGAGGGATTATTATGTCCCGGTGTCTGTCATTGTGCCGGCTCATAACGAGGGTGTGACCATTGAGGCGACGATCCGCTCCCTTTTGCTGCTCCAGTACCGGCTGTACGAAATCGTGGTAGTGGACGACGGCTCCACAGACGACACATCGGATGTGATGGTGAAAGCATTTTCCATGCAGCAGATTTCCCGGCCCATACAGAGAGTGCTGGATACGCAGCCCGTGGAGGCTGTCTTTGAGACCCGCTCATACAAAGTTCCCATTACGCTCATACGAAAAAGGAACGGCGGAAAAGCGGATGCGCTGAACGTAGGGATCAATGCCGCCCGTTATCCGTATTTCATATGTATGGACGCGGATTCTGTGCTGCAGTATGATTCCCTTGAGAAGATTGTCCGTCCGGTCCTTGCCGATGACCATGTGGTTGCCGTAGGAGGCACAGTCCGTCCCTGCAACGGCGCGCAGATCAAAGACGGCCGCCTTGTGAAATACCGTATGCCGAAAAAACTTCTGGCATGCATGCAGGTTCTGGAGTACGACCGTTCTTTTCTGGCATCCAGGATCCTTTTCGATAAATTTAACGGGAGTATCATCATTTCAGGCGCATTCGGACTGTTTAAAAAGAGCATGGTCATAAACGTAGGCGGCTATGATACCGGCAGTATGGGAGAAGATATGGAGCTTGTCGTCAAGCTGCATGTTTTCTGCAGGGAGAACAGGATACCGTACCAGATACGGTACGCCGCAGACGCAGTCTGCTGGACGCAGGTACCGGAACGTTTCCAGGATCTGGTGAAACAGAGAAGGCGCTGGCATATCGGATTGTTTCAAAGTATGATGAGATTCCGGCGGATTTTTCTGAATCCCAAATTTGGTATGGTCAGCTTTGTTTCTTATATGTATTTTCTTCTGTACGAGCTTTTGTCCCCATACATAGAGGTTTTTGGAGTCCTGACGGTACTGCTTGCGTTTTTTGCCGATCTGATCAACGTACCGTTTATGATCCTGTTTTTCCTGATTTACGCAGTTTATTCGGCTGTGCTGTCCCTGACAGCGTTCTTCTCCCGCGTGCATACGGCGGATTTGAAGCTGTCCGGGTCTGATATAGTCAAAGCAGTGGGGCTGTGCTTTTTTGAAGTTTCTTTTCTGCGCTTTGCCATGGCATGGGTGCGTATGACTGCGTTATTCGGGTATCGAAGAAAAAAGAACCAGTGGGGGCGTATTCAGAGGAAAAAGATCGATTTCAATTAAGAGACAGAAGGAGGCGGAATTTTGGCAGAAAATACAATCTATGTGTCCGGGAACCCGGAGCTGTACCCGGTGGAATATTACGATGATGCAAAAGATGCTTTTGCAGGGGCGATTCCTCAGCTGCTGGAGGATTTTGCGGAAAAAAACGGGTACAATATCCTATATTACGAGGCGGATGGCAAAGATAGGAGAGAACATCATTTTGAAAATTCCCAGGTGGACGCTGTCTCCGGCGTGGGAGGAGAATATCGTCCGGAAGGACAGACGGTGACTGTGTTTGAAACAGAACAGGGAGGCAGAGAAGTTTCCTATGGGATCACGTTTACGCAAGCGGCTCCGGAGAAATTTAAAGAAGATCTGGCAAAATACGTGGATGGAGTATCGGAAAGCGAAAAAACAGGTCTTCTGGTTGCGGCAGGCGCAGAGGGGCATCAGTCAGGAACTGTGAGCAAAGGAGCCGCGGGCGTCATTCTTGTTTTGGGCATTCTGGTCCTTGCCCTTGGAGTGCTTCTGTACCGGTCCCGCAGACGGGTGCGCCGAAATGAGCAGAAGCTGGTGGAGGACCGGGCGACTGGACTGGGAAACAAGGAATATCTGGAAAATTATTACCGGCAGCTTGTCAATGACCAGAACCGGGCAATGTACTGCATGTATTATTTTCATACAGATACTAAGCGGCTTCAGAAACTCAGCGGACAGCAGGAGGCGGAAGCCGCCATGCGCTACGCGGGAAAGATTGTCGCAGAATATGCGGGGGAGGCAGATATCCCTGCGAGGATTTCTGAAAACGGAATTGTACTGCTGAAGCTGACGGGGCGGGACAGAGACCCTGCTGCATGGATCCATTCGGCGATCGAGCGGATCCGGGCTTATGCCCGGCAGTATGACAAGGACTATGACATGAATGTGTGGGTAGGGGCATATTCTCTGAAAAAGACAGACCGTAATCTGGAGGAGATCATCGTAAACGCAAGGCAAAGCGCCCATATGGCGCGCCGTGAAAATGTGGATTTCCGCTTCTGCTCAGAAGAGCTTTTGGGACGCTTTCGGGAGCAGAGGGTGCTGGAAGGAGATATCGAGCGCGCATTTCAGAACGGAGAATTCCAGATGTATATCCAGTTTTACGCAGACACCCAGGACGGCAATGTGACTGGAGCGGAGGCGCTGACCAGGTGGCAGCATCCTGCGAAAGGGCTGTTGGCTCCCGGAGCGTTTCTTCCGATCCTGGAACAGACGGGAGACATTGAACGGCTGGATTTTCTCATATTGGAACGTGCATGTACGTTTTTGGAACGAAATTTTGGAAAAGAAGGAGGGAACTTTTTCCTTTCCTGCAATTTCTCACGCACAAGCTTTGTCGCGCCGGATTTTGTTCAGAAATGTAAAAATATCATTGATAAATATGAGTTTGACCGGGGGCTTCTTCTGTTTGAGCTGACGGAAAGCCCGGACACCGGGGACACGGCGCAGATCCGGGAAAACGCCAGAAAGCTCACAGCATATGGAATAAAACTTGCCCTTGACGATTTCGGAGAAGGCTATACGTCTTTCCGCGACCTTCTCAATTATCCGATAACCACCCTGAAGCTGGATAAAATCCTGACGGACAGTGTCACCAGCGGGAAGGGATGCCGGATTGTGCGAAGCATTATTGAGACGGGACACGCATTGTCTGTAAAATGCCTCGCGGAAGGTGTGGAGAGCGAGGAGGTGCTGCAGAGGCTCAAAGAGTTATCCTGCGACGCGGTGCAGGGCTATATGTTTTACTATCCTCTTCCCGAACCGGAAGCGGAGGATATCCTGGCTGAAAAGTGGAAGCCGCTTCAGATATAACGTCCGCACAGTAAGGAAACAGCGAAGATTGAAGGAGGCAGCAGAACAGATATGGCAGGCAGAAACGGAAAACAGAAGTGGAGCAGAAAAATGAAGATTGGAATCGGTATTGCAGGTTTGCTTTTTCTTGCCGTGTCTGCCTGCTTCAGACTCATGCACAGAACCGGGCCAATAGAAGGAATCTTTAGCTGGACGGAGGAAGCGTGGGCAGAAGAAGAGAGGGAACGCTTTCTTTCCATTGCGTCTGAAGCAGGAGCCGGGGAGATCTACCAGGAGTTTTCAGATGAGGCGCTGGCAGCGGGACAGCCGGAGGGGTTTATCCGTGACCTTGCGGCAGAAGGGATCCAGGTGTATTTGCTCTGCGGAAGCCCGGAATGGGGATATGAGCGTGACGGCGCGTCCCTGTGCGGAAAAATCCGGACCGTGGCTGCGTATAATCAATCGCACAGCGGCGGGAAAATCCAGGGAATCATGGCGGATGTGGAACCATACCTTCTTCCGGAGTGGGAAAGCGGCGGTCAGTCGAGGGTAAAGCTGATGGAGACATGGCTGGAAGGCATGAAAACAGCGTATCAGCAGGCGAAAGAGCAGGAGCTTGCTCTCATTGTCTGTATTCCAAACTTTTATGACGAGACTTCGCCGGACATATTGAACGCCCTTATAGAAGAAGGATGCGACGCGGCAGCAGTCATGAATTATAACCGGCGTGATGAATACGGGCAGATAGAGGAGGAGGCTGCGCTGGCAGCAAGATATGGAAAAAAGATCCTTTGTGTCTATGAGCTGCAGAAAGCAGGAAGCCATGGACTGACAGAAGCCAACACCTATGCTTCCGAGGGCATGGACGCTTTGTTCGCATCCATGCGAAAACTTGAAAAAGCATTTGCAGATACAGATCCTAAGGCGGATCTCACGTTTGCAGTCCACTATTATGAACCTTTGAAAGAAATGATAGAAGAACAAAGGGCAGAAAAATGAAAAAAGTTTATCAGAATCCCCTGTCTGGAACTTCCGGACAGGGATTCTTTCTGTGGGGAAGGGAAGAATCCTGAACGGACTCCCGCACGGTTCCTGCATAGACTAAAAGAGGACAGAAAAGTGTTCTGTCCTTCAGAAAAGTACAGGAGGTGTTTTGTATGAGTCTCAACGGCATCGATATCAGCAGCCATCAGACGGGGATCGATCTGGCAAAGGTGCCCTGCGACTTTGTGATCTGCAAAGCCACGGAGGGCGTAGGCTATGTGAATCCGGACTGCGGCAGGGCGTATGCCCAGGGACAGAAGCTGGGGAAAAAGCTGGGAGTTTATCACTTTGCCACAGGCAAAAGCTCCGGCGCTAAGGAAGCCGGATTTTTCCTTCAAAATATCCGGGGGTATGTGGGAGAGGCGCTCCTGGCGCTGGACTGGGAGGGAAATGCTGTGGAAAAAGGCATCGGCTATGCATTGGAATTTCTGGAAACGGTCTTTGGAGAAACCGATGTCAGACCTTTGATCTATATGAATTCCCATACGGCAAAAAGTTACGATTGGAAGCCTGTGACAGAGAAAAATTATGGTCTGTGGCTTGCCCAGTATAAAAGCATGGAAAAAGTATATGGCTATGCAGACGCCATGCAGCCGGAGGAAGGAAGCCAGGGAAACTTTCCCCTGGTGGCGCTGTATCAGTATACCAGTCAGGGAAGGCTGCCGGGGTATGAGGGCGATCTGGATCTGAATGTGGCATATATGGATGCAGAGGCATGGGAGCAGTACGCAGCAAAGGGGCAGCCAGGCGGCAAAGAGCCGGAACCGGAAGCCGGAGCAGAAAGCGGCAAAGACCAGCCTGTGCAGTACCGGTATCAGGTAGGGCAGCACGTGGTGTTCAGTACCTGCTATGTTTCCAGTACCGCGCCCATTTCCCAGGCAATCCCGGCAGACCGGATGGCGAAAAATCATGGAGTGATCACCAGGATCTACCCGGGGACGCCCAATCCCTATCTGCTGGATCAGGGGCTGTGCTTTGTCAATGACGGAGATATCCGCGGCTTTTATCAGGAGAAAGAATACTATACCATACAGCCGGGAGATACTCTGTCCGGCATTGCAGAGAAATTCCATACCACAGTAGGAAAGCTCCAGGAATGGAACGCCATACCCAATGCGGACCAGATTTATGCGGGAAAAACCATCCGGGTAAGGTAAAAGAGAAATTCTTCCGGTTGCCAGCCGGAAGAGTTTCCGTTATAGTATAGGCAGAGGACACTTTACAGGAAAAAGAGGAGAAAGCATTGAGAGAAAAAGTACTGAAACTGGTGGTTGCCTTTCCGGATACCACGGATGCTATGGCAGCAGAAAAATATTATCAAAAGCTGGGAATGCCCGGCAGACTGATTCCCCTTCCGGCAGCAGTTTCTGCAGGCTGCGGACTTGCCTGGTGTGCGGACAGAGAGGAAAAACCGCGGTTTGAAGCACTGATCCCCCAGGCGCCTTTTGCCGTGGAAGGTATCTATGAAGTGCTTCTCTATGAAAGAAGATAGAAGAAAATCTGCCAAGCGCAGACTTTCGGCTGAAATACAGAGAAAAGGAGACAAAGGGAATGGAAAAAAGAATTGATGCAAGAGGACTCGCATGCCCCAAGCCGGTAATTCTGGCTAAGAAGGCGGCAGAGGAATGCCAAAAAGGAGACGTTGTCATCGTAGACGTGGATAATGAGATCGCTGCCGCGAATTTACGGAAGCTGGCTGCTTCCATCCATGGAGAATATGCGGTGAAGCAGCTGACGCAGAAGCATTATGAAATCAGGATCCTTCTGTCCGAAGAGGGAGGCAAGGCAGCAGGAGAAACAGCGGAAAATCTGGATCTTCTGTCCTGCCAGGTACCTCAGAAAAAAGAAACCACTGTGGTTGTGATCTCTTCAGAGAAGATGGGAGAAGGCGATGAGACTCTGGGAAAAATGCTGATGAAGAGCTTTCTCTATGCTCTGACCCAGCTGGATAAGCTGCCGGACACCATTTTATTTTACAATGGAGGCGCTCATCTGATCTGTGAGGATTCTCCTGCTCTGGAGGACATCCGGGCGCTGGAGAGTGCGGGAGTGGAGATCCTGACCTGCGGCACCTGCCTGAATCATTATAAAATCGCGGACCGTCTGGCAGTAGGGACGGCTACCAATATGTATGCTATCGCAGACATTCAGATGAAGGCAGATAAGATCATCCAGCCATAAGGAAACGGAGAGAGAGCATGAAACCAGTGATCGTAAGAGGCGGAGGAGATGTGGCGACAGGAACCATACACAGGCTTTGCAGGAGCGGATATCCTGTCATTGTCCTGGAATGTGAAAGACCATCTGCTATCCGCAGGAGAGTGGCGTTTTGCCAGGCTGTATACGAAAAAACCATGACCGTGGAAGGCATTACCTGTACCAGGGCTGAGAGCCTTCAGGAAGCTCTGCAGGCGGCAGCGCCGCAGCATCCCATGCTGCTGGTGGATCCCCGTGGAGACTGTCTGAAGGACTGGAAACCGGACATTCTGATCGACGGTATCCTGGCAAAAAAGAATCTGGGGACCAGAAGAGACATGGCTGCACTGACCATTGCGCTGGGACCAGGTTTTGAAGCAGGAAAAGATGTTGATTACGTCATCGAGACCAAAAGAGGGCATTATCTGGGAAGAATCCTGGAAAAAGGCACTGCCATCCCCAACACGGGCGTGCCCGGTGTGATCGGCGGTTATGGGAAGGAACGGGTGATCCATGCGCCTCAGGCAGGGATTTTCCATCAGATAAAGGACATTGGAGACTGGGTGGATGCCGGTGAAGAAATCGGCTGGATCCAGACCGGGGAAGAGGAGCCGTGCGCCCCGGCAGGCGGGCAGAGCGCAGACAGGAAGGTGCCTGTAAGGACAGAAATTTCCGGTGTGCTGCGTGGTATTATAGAGGAAGGTTTCCCGGTAACAGAGCATTTTAAGCTGGCAGATGTGGATCCCCGGGCAGAGTCGGCAGCTTACTGTGACCTGATATCAGATAAGGCGAGGTGCATTGCAGGAAGCGTGCTGGAGCTGGTGTGCGGATTTGAAAAGCGCATGGAAAAGGCAGACTAAGGGAGCGATACCATATGAGACTAGGAGAGATCATGGAAGACCTGGGAGACATCCCTGGGAAAAAAACAGTCGTCTCGGTCACAGGCGCAGGGGGCAAGACTACCTGCGTTTTGGAGCTGTCCAGGACATGGGCAGAAGAGGGACAGTATGTGCTGGCAGGCACCACTACCCATATGGAGGATCCGGAAGCGCTGGGCGTTCCGGGGGCGGTAGACGTACAAGCGGGTGAAATCCGAAAGCAGATGCGCCGGGAAGGCTGGATCCTCGCGGGAACCCCAAGCGGCACGGAGGGAAAGATCACGGCACTGCCGGAAGATCTCTTTCAGGATGCCGGGCAGGCGGCAGACAGGATCGTCCTGGAGGCTGACGGGGCAAGACGCTTTCCAGTGAAGGTTCCCGGACAGGGAGAACCTGTGATCCGGCAGGAGACCACGCATATTTTGATCCTGGCAGGTTTATCAGCCCTTGGAAGACCCCTTAAGGAGGTCTGCCACCGGCTTCCCCGTGCGCTGGCAATCCTGGGAGGCGAGCCGGGGCAGATCCTGACGGCAGAGAAGCTGGGGATTTTGCTGGAGCAAGGGTATGTGCAGCCTTTAAAAAAGGCTTATCCGGAAACCAAAATCGCGGCAGTCCTGAACCAGGCAGACCAAGCAGAGAATCTTCCGGGTATCACAGAAGAGATCAAAAGCCAGGTGTCGGCGCCGGTCTATGTGCGTACCAGACAGCAGGAGGTGCATCTGATCTATCTGGCAGCAGGCTTTTCCAGAAGATTTGGAGAAAATAAGCTGCTGTGGAAGCTGGGAGAAAAGCCTATGTACCTTCATCTGCTGGACCGGCTGCAGCAGATCTGGCAGGAAGGAAAGGTCCGGTCGCTGACAGTGGTGACCCAGTATCAGGAAATCGCAGAAGAGATGAGACGCCGGCAGATCCCGGCAGTGATCAATCCTGACAGCAGCAGAGGAATCGCATCTTCCCTGGGACTGGGGCTTGGGGAGGCTTCCGGAAAGGGACACAGAGGAGAGGAGCAGTTTTACTGCTTTTTTGTGGCAGATCAGCCGCAGCTGGAAAAAGAGACGGTAGAGAGGTTTCTTGAGGAATTTCTAAAAAGCAAAAAAGGGATCGGCTGCGCAGCCTTTGAGGGAACCGCGGGAAATCCGGTGATTTTTCAGGAGCGGTACTGGGATGAACTATTGGGGCTTTCGGGAGATACCGGAGGGAAAAAAGTGGTAAAAAGGCATCCTCAGGACGTATTCCTTTATGAAGTGAGAAAAGAAGAGCTGAAAGACTGGGATTATAAATAAAAAAGCTTTGCCGAGCACAGAAACTGCTTTGCAAAGCTTTTTGTCTGGAATCCGTCAGGCTTATTGGTCGACTGGAATTTCTAAGGACTTTTAAAAATTTCTGAGGTGTTTATGACGGACAAAAAGATTATTCCGGATAAACCAGACGGTCTTCGGTGATATTTTCCAGAACCTCTTTGTAATACTTATCTGCCAGATAATTTGCCATGCCAAGGTTCATATCCAGATAGTTCCCGCAGTCCTTCGGAGATGCGCCGGGAACCTCCCCTCTGAAATCCCGGATAAAGGCAAACATTTCTTTTACCAGGTCCGCAATATCCCGTGAGGTGTAATCCCCTGCCAGCAGCAGATAAAAACCGGTGCGGCAGCCCATGGGTCCAAAGTAGATAGTTTTGTCTTTAAAGACAGGATGATTTCTTAAAAAAGTAGCGCCCAGATGCTCGATGGTGTGGATCTCCGCGGTGTTCATGACCGGTTCGTCATTGGGAGAGGTCATGCGCAGATCAAAGGTGGTGATCACTTCCTTTCCCACAGGATCCTTTCTGGACACATAGATGCCCGGTTTCAGCTTCATATGATCAATGGTAAAACTGGCGATTTTTTCCATAGGTAATCCATCCTTTCTCTTTGCCGGAATGCATAAAATCCCGGTTCTATTTTCAGGTAAATTATAATCATTTTTCTGCCGTAAATCAAGTGGGAGAAAAATAACCCCCGCCCGGGGTTGTGGCGGCAAAGAAAAACATGGTATACTTCATCAGAGTAAATGATCATACAGACAAAAGAGCGGAGGGAAGAAAACCATGGAATTAATGGATAAGATAGAGGCTTACTGGACCGACCGGGCACAGGGCTATTCGCAGGTAAATCAGGAGGAACTGGCAACCAGCCAGAAGAAAAAATGGAGAGAGAACCTGCTGAAGCATTTTCCGGGAAAAAGACCGGAGGAGATTAAAGTACTGGATATCGGTACAGGACCGGGATTTTTTGCGATTTTGCTGGCGGAGGCAGGATTTCAGGTGACAGCTGTGGATTATACAGAGGAGATGCTGCGGGAAGCCAGGAAAAACGCCGGGAATCTGGCAGATCGGATCCAGTGGCTGCGGATGGATGCCCAGGCGCTGGAATTTCAGGACGAGACTTTTGACGCAGCCGTGACCAGAAATCTGACCTGGAATCTGCAGCAGCCAGAAAAAGCGTATCGAGAATGGATCCGTGTGCTGAAAAAAGGAGGGACTCTGCTGAACTATGACGCCAACTGGTATCAGCATCTGTTCGATGAGAAAAAGCGGGAGGAATACGAAGCAGACCGGAAGCGAGTGGAGGAACTTCAGATGGAGGACCATTACACCTGTACAGATATCGACGCCATGGAAGACATCGCCAGAAAGGTGCCTTTAAGCCGCCGGGAACGTCCCAAGTGGGATTTAGAAGTCCTCAGGGACCTTGGATGCAGCGATGTGCAGACCCAGCACAATGTATGGGAAGAAGTATGGAGCGATGTGGAGAAGGCGAATTACCACTCCACGCCCATGTTCCTGGTTCAGGTGAGAAAATAAAGACTGCCGCACCACAAGGTTGCCGAATGCATGGAAAGGTGCTAAAATAGAACACAAGGAAAATTGCAAGTAGTTGGAGGACACAAGAATGTTAAACGATAAGAAAGTATTATTCAGCGGTATGCAGGCAACCGGAAATCTGACACTGGGAAATTATCTGGGCGCGCTGAAGAACTGGCTGACTTTAAGCGATGAATATGAATGTTTTTACAGCGTTGTGGACATGCATTCCATCACCGTGCGCCAGGACCCGGCAACTTTGAGAAAGAGGGCGCGGGCGCTTCTGACGCTGTACATTGCCGCAGGGCTGGATCCTAAAAAGAACTGCATTTATTACCAGTCCCACGTAACCGGACATGCAGAGCTGGCATGGATCCTGAACTGCTTCACTTATATGGGCGAGCTGAACCGTATGACCCAGTTTAAGGACAAAGCGGCAAAGCATGCAGACAATATCAATGCAGGTCTGTTTACGTATCCGGTGCTGATGGCGGCAGATATTCTCCTTTATCAGGCAGACGTGGTGCCGGTGGGCATTGACCAGATGCAGCATCTGGAGCTTACCAGGGACATTGCCATCCGTTTTAATAACATTTACGGCGATGTGTTCACTGTGCCGGAAGCTTACATCGGAAAAGTCGGGGCAAAGATCATGAGCCTTCAGGATCCGTCCAAGAAGATGTCAAAATCCGATGAAAATCCAAATGCCAGCATCTATCTCATGGACGATCCGGATACCATCATGCGCAAATGCAAGCGTGCAGTGACTGATTCCGAGGCATGCATCGCCTACAGAGAGGAACAGCCGGGGCTGAAGAATCTCATCGATATCTACTGCGCATGTACGGAAAAGACGGCAGAGGAAGCGGTAAAAGAATTTGAAGGAAAAGGTTACGGAGAGCTGAAGACAGCCGTGGGAGAGGCGGTTGTCAGCGTCTTAAAGCCTCTGCAGGACGAAGTGGCAAGACTTGAGAAGGATAAGGCATACATTGATTCCATTATTAAAGAAAATGCGGAAAAAGCCCAGTATTTTGCAAACAAGACACTGAGAAAGGTACAGCGCAAGGTAGGATTCCCGGACAGGATCCGGTAAGACCGATACAGGAGGTGTTGGAAGATGACGGTAGAAGAAGTGATCACAGTACTGGCAATGCAGGAGGAGATCCTGCAGTTTAATCATTTTACCAATGAAGACGCGTGGACCTTAGGGACGCTTCTGGTAGCAGAGGCGAAGAGGCGGCAGCTGGACAACACAGCCGTGGAGATCCGGCTGAACAACGGCTATACGGTTTTTAAATATGCCGGAAACGGAACCACCCTGAACAATGAAAAATGGCTGGACCGTATGTTCCGCACCGTGCAGGTGCTGGAAAAGAGCAGTCTGAGGGTCTACAGCGAGCTGAAAAAGGACGAAGATACTCTGGAGGATATCGGACTGAACAGAGAAGAGTATTCCTTCCTGGGCGGCGGATTCCCTATCCGGGTGGAGGAAGTGGGCGTGATCGGCGCTATCATGATATCCAATCAGAATCATTTCGTGAACCACGATATCATTGTCAAGGCGCTGAGCCGATATCTCCACATTGACGAAGTGCCCAGGATCCGGGCTTTATAGAAACGCCGCGTGTGCGGACAGAGGATGTCCGGACGCCTCCGGCAGACAGAAAATTTGTATCCGGCAGAAGGCGGTTTTGCGCCATGTTCTGCCGGATTTTTCTGTTCTGTTCTTTTTGGGATTTCCATATAATTGCATGAGAAATTGCAGATAAATTTGTGTTTTTAAGAAAAACTTTAGAAAATCAAAGCAAATCAAATTGACATTTCCCCTGGCGGATTATACAATAAAGGAACCATGGATAAGAAAGAGGGGAAAGATATTTATGAAACAAAAAGCACCGGGAAGAACCTTGCTGCTTGTGACCGGCATTATCAACGTGGTGATCGGACTGATCAACACTGCCAGCGGACTGATCAATCTGTCAACCGTAAGCCAGTTAAGAAACGGAACCCTGGATGCAGCGATGCAGCAGCTGTATGATTCTATGGGGATCACAGCGGACACGCTTCAGTTTTCCGCTGTCATAGCATCTGTGCAGGGCGTGATCTTTTTGATCGCCGGCATCATCGGGATTGTTTTCGGCAATCAGCTGAAACGGTCCATGATCTGTTTTGGCGCAGGAATCGTTCAGATTGCCATGATTCTGATCATAGCAGGGATCAATGCGGCAATGGGCGGATTTTCTGTTTTGACCATCATCAGCATTGTGATAAGTCTGATCGTTCCGGTCCTCTATTTCTGGGGAGCAGTGAAAAACCGGCAGGCAGATCAGGAGAACACCGGAAATTAGCAGGATAAGTGCAGGAAAACAAAGGCAGGACAAAACGGGAGATTTCCTGTTTTCTCCTGCCTGTTTTGAAAAATAAAGAAAGGAAATGCGTATGGAACATTTGATCAAAGTCGAGGATCTGTGCAAGATCTATAATCCCGGAGAAAACGAAGTCCGGGCGCTGGACCATGTAAATCTGGAGATTGACCGGGGAGAATTTGTCGCCATTATCGGTCAGTCCGGTTCCGGGAAATCTACCTTTATGAACATGCTGGGGTGTCTGGACATTCCCACTTCCGGCAAATATTATCTGAACGGAACCGATGTATCTACCATGTCGGACAACCAGCTCTCCGCTGTGCGGAACAAGGAGATCGGATTTATCTTCCAGGGCTTTAACCTGATCGCCAATCTGACGGCAGAGGAAAATGTGGAGCTGCCGCTGATCTACCGGGGGATTGACAGAAAGACCCGCAGGCAGCTGGCACAGGAGGCCCTGGAAATGGTAGGACTTGGGCACCGTATGACCCATAAGCCTTCCGAAATGTCAGGAGGGCAGCAGCAGAGAGTAGCCATTGCCCGGGCGATCGCGGCAAAGCCGCCGGTAGTGCTGGCAGACGAGCCCACCGGCAACCTGGATTCTGCTTCCAGCCGGGAAATCCTCGGTATTTTGAAAGAACTGCATAAAGGGGGAAGGACGGTCATCCTGATCACCCACGATGATGGGATCGCAGCCCAGGCAAAACGGGTGGTGCGCATCATGGACGGCAAAATAGAATCTGACATTATCAATCCCAAATTTGGCGAGACGGAGGAGAATCATGAACAAGGGAAGGCTGAAGAGTAAAAATAAGATCATGCTGATCACTCTGGGAGCCATCGCGGCGGCTCTCGTGGTGATCGCAGTCATCGGGACAGCAGCGGGAGGCGGACAGGAGACCGTCCCCACGGTAGAGACTGTGGCTGTGAAGAAAGGAAGCGTGACCCAGGAGGTGGATGCTTCCGGTACTGTAGAAAGTGAGATCAAGAAGACCTTTTTTTCACCGGTCAACGGTGAGATCCAGACGATGAACGCACAGGTAGGCGATACCGTCCAGGCAGGAACCGGGATCATCGGCTTTAATCTGGAGGCGCTGGAAGAAGAGAACCAGAAGGCAGAGATGAATGTGCGCTCCGGTCAGCTGGATCTGCAGGATGCCCGGCAGCAGGCCAGCGAGGCTCAGGCAAAGGTGGCAGATGCCCAGGCAAGGATCCCGGAGCTGGAGGCACAGATCCAGGATACAGAGAACTGGATCGCGGATCTGAAGCAGCAGATCGCCGATGCCCAGACCAATGCGCAAAACGATGCCCAGGCACAGCTGGAGCAGGCGCAGGCAGAAGCAGCGGCTGCTTATGAAGCAGATCTGGCAAACTTCCAGAATCAGACGCTTCCGGAATACGAGCAGAACCTTGCCCAGGCAGAAGAAACCATGTACAACTGCCAGGAAGCTTTGAATAAAGCAGAAGAAGACTATGGAAATGAAAAAATCACAGTGGAAGAGTATTCCGACAAGGAAAAAGAATACCAGCAGGCGCAGCAGGCGTTTCAGGATCTGAGAAGCAATCCTCCTGCACAGCCCAACCAGGCAGATTATGCGGTTTCTCCGGAGGCGTTTGCAGGTGCTGCGGATACCTCCGAGCTGGAATCCCAGCTGGAAACAGCCACGTCTGATCTGGCACAGCTGCAGTCTGACCTGGCGTCCCAGAAGGCAATCGCAGAGGCAGATACCGGAGGACTGACCCAGGCTGCCCAGGATAAGATGCAGATCTCCAACAACCTGGCAGAGCTGGAGGCAAAGAGCCTGCAGGAGCTGTTAGAAGAGGGAAGAAAAGGCATACAGGCAGAGTTTAAAGGGGTGATCTCCGATGCAAAGGTAACCCAGGGCGCCCAGGTGACCCAGGGAATGGAATTATTTACCCTCCAGAGCACGGAGCAGGTCAGTGTGAATGCCAATATTTCCAAGTATGACTTCGATAAAGTAAAGGAAGGGCAGAAGGCAGTGGTCACCCTGGGAGATTCAGAATACCAGGGAACGGTAAAGAAGATCAGTAAGATTGCCATTGCCAATGAAAAAGGAAATCCCATGATCGGCGTGACCGTACATATTGACAACCCGGATGACAATATTTTCATCGGCGTAGATGCCAAGGTGAGCATTCTGGCAGCCCAGGCAGAAAATGTGCCCCTTCTTCCGGTAGAAGTGGTAAATATCGGAAAAGACGGTTCATTCTGCTATGTGGTGAAAGACGGAGTGATCCAGAAACAGAACATTGAGACAGGAGTAACCTCCGACTCTTACGTGGAAGTAAAAAGCGGGCTGAAAGAAGGCGATGCGGTAATCCGGGACATTGCAGACCATGAGGAAGGCGATCAGGTAACAGCAAAGGAAGCGGCACAGTAAAAGGGAAGGGAAGAGAACATGGGAAATTTAGTGGAATATGTCAAAATGGCAGTTCAGAACATTCTTGCCAATAAAGGGCGCTCCTTTCTTACCATGCTGGGGATCATCATCGGCATTGCTTCCGTGATCGCCATTGTTTCCATCGGCGAAGGCACCAAAAACCAGATGAACAGCGAGATCGACGATGTAGGAAGCGGTCAGATCGCTGTGTACTGCAGCGAAGACGCCATGACTGAGGGCGAATTTATGGACGGAGAAGACCTGGAGGCGCTGCGGGGGATCGACGGTGTAGAAGGCGTATCCTGCAGCAATAGCTTCATGGGGGAAACCGTTACAGGAAAGGGAGACTTTTCTCTGACACTGAGTATGGAGACCCAGGACGGGGTCCTGATCAATAACAGCACCATGAAACGGGGCGCGTATTTCAGCCAGGCGGATGTGGAGGAAGGACGCAGCGTGTGCGTGATTTCTGACAGCGACGCAAAAAGGCTGTTCGGCTCGGACGATGTGGTGGGCATGGACATTGACGTACAGGCATATGACCTGACAAAGACTTACCGTATTGTAGGAGTGACCACCCAGAAAGAGAACGGAACCTTTGTCAGCTATACCTATGAGGGGATGCCGGTTTCGCTTTCGGTTCCCTACACCTCTGCCGTGGATTTTCTGGGAGAGGGGACAGAGGAATTCACCAATGTGATGGTGCTGGCGGATAAGAACAGGGATTCCAAAGAGATATCCGATGAAGTGATCCGGGTCCTGGAACAGAGACATCAGTCCGCGGGAGAGGATTATTATCAGATCCAGAGCTTCCAGGATGTGGTGAAGATGATGAATGATATGCTGGGCGTCATCACAGCCTTTATTTCCTTTGTAGCAGGCATTTCTCTGCTGGTAGGCGGCATCGGCGTCATGAACATCATGCTGGTGTCTGTCACAGAACGGACCAGAGAGATCGGCATCCGCAAATCATTAGGCGCCAAAACCTCCTCCATCATGCTCCAGTTCCTGGCAGAGTCTGCCATCCTGACGGTGATCGGAGGCGTCATCGGGATCCTTCTGGGGATTGCGGGAGGCTACGGGATCTGTGCTGCCATGAGTGCCGGACAGGAAATGACCATTACGCCGGGGATCAGTCCGGGGACTATTCTCATCGCTACGGCATTTTCCTGTGCAGTAGGTATTTTCTTCGGGATCTATCCGGCAAAGAAAGCAGCGGCTTTAAGCCCTATAGAAGCGCTGCGGAGAAATTAATCCATAAGAATACGAAAGCGGCGGCAGAAGCTGTCTGCCGAAAGAAAAAAGAAAGGCAGGACCTTTTCCCAAGATGCGGCTACGCATTTTGGGGAAAAAGTCCTGCCATATCTTTTGGCAGCGGCGCACAAAAATGCAGCTGCTTTTGGGTGATAGGATGGACAAAGGAGAGCTGGCTGGAGTGGAGTGCTGTCCGTCCGATCAGGGAAAAATCCGGGTGGTAGAGATAATCACCCAGAAGAGGGCAGCCAATGGATTTCATGTGGACCCGGATCTGATGGGTCCTCCCGGTCTCCAGCCGCAGCTG
>DWVZ01000088.1 GCA_019119975.1 Candidatus Blautia merdavium
GAGACCAACAAGCTGACCAGGATCTTTACTTTCCGGGATGCGGGAAGCAATGATGAGAGAAACGATTATGACCAGCATGATATCCAAATTGTCCGTATTGAAGAAAACGGAGATATGGATTACGTGGTTTACGGCTATATGAACCGGGGATCCCATGAGGGAATGGTGGGCACTGCCGTCTACCATTATGACTGTGAGCAGAATGTATCGGAGGAGAAGATCTTTCTTTCTTCCGGCAAGGCTTTTCCGTTCCTGAAAGATCAGGTGGAAGCGCTCTCCTATGTGAGCAAAGAGGGCATGTTCTATATGACCGTGGAAAATACTCTCTATGAGATCAATATGGAGGAAAAAACCTACACGGCTCTGCAGGAGGAGCTGTCCGGAAGAAGCTTTTTCGTTTCCGCAAGCGGCAGATACGCGGCGTGGACAGACAGCACAGACAGGAATGAAGTCTGCAGTATTGTTTTCCTGGATCTGGAGGATGGCAGCAGGCAGGAAATTACCGCTGAGGACGGCAGCAGGCTGCGCTTATTCGGCTTTATCAACGATGACGTCATCTACGGAATTGCCAGAGACAGTGATATTTCCGCAGGCGGAGTAAGCCAGTTTGTCATGGAGCAGGTCAGGATCCAGAATCATGCAGGAGAACTGGTGAAGGATTACCAGCAGGAAGGATATTTTGTCACCGATGTACAGGTACAGGATAACCTTCTGGTGCTGAAACGGGTGCAGCTGCAGGGCAGCAGCTATGCGGCAGTTTCCGATGACCAGATCATGAACAATGTAAAAGGAAAGCAGGAGGAAGCCATTTCTCTGATCACCCAGACCACTGTGCGGCAGGCAAATGTGACAGCGCTGCAGTATTCCACTTCCACCTCCACCCAGGAAGCCCTGGTGATGGAAGGGAAGTTTATGGAGAATGCGCAGGATGATACCCTGAATATGAGCATAGAGGAAAGCAGTACAGAGAAGTATTATGTATATGCCGAAGGCGGTCTGGAAGGTATCTATACAAACGGAGGAACCGCGGTGCAGACAGCAGATTCCAAAAACGGCGTGGTACTGACCGGGGATCAGCAGTATCTGTGGGAGCGGAGCAATACGAAAGCATCGGCATCCATCAGCCTGGAAGATCTTCCGGATGGGGTGAAGAGTGCGCCTCTGGATGCGGCACAGCTGGCAGAAAGCGTCCGGGACACAGGCAGGGCAGTCAGCTTAAACGGCTGCACTCTGGAGGAAATCCTCTATCAGGTCAGCCAGCTAAGACCGGTGATCGCCAGGGGACAGGACGGAAAGGCAAAGCTGATCATAGGATTTGATACCTATAACCTTACGGTTTATGATCCTGCCACCGGGGAGGCCAGCTATCAGGGACGGCAGGACAGCGAAAAAGAATTTACCGACAACGGCAGCGTTTACATCTGCTATATAGAAAATATTCAGGAACAGCAGTGAGAAGCTGCCGGGCAGAATCTTTCTGCGAAGAGGAAAATTTCTGCAAAGAGCAAAAAAGTCATAACAGCATCAAAGCACAGAAGGAAATGCTTTGGTGCTGTTTTTTGTCAGGTGGAAATTTTGCCTCAAAAAAGAGGAAATGCCTTTTTACAGAAGGAAACAGAAGAAAATTTTCCTTTCATGCAACAAAAAGTGGGAAAATCTACACTGTATAGAAGAAGAAAAAGATGGGAGGTGTGCAGGGCAGTGGAGGAAAAACAGATGAGGGAACTGGCTGAGCGCGCGCGAAACGGGGACCAGGAGGCATTTGCGGGGCTGTACCGGGAGGTCTATGAGGATCTTTACCGATTCGCCCTGTATGTTCTGAAAAATCCCCACGATGCCCAGGACGCGGCGGCGGAAACCGTGGCAGACGCCTATGCGTCGGTCGGGAAACTGAGGAAGCCGGAGGCATTTCGTCCCTGGATCTTCAAGATCCTGACAAACAAGTGTAAAAGAAGGCTGAAGGAATACAGCAGGCGGGATGTGGAACTGACCGAGGAGATTCTGTCGGGGGAGATTCTGGCAGGGGAGCAGGATACCGACCTTTATTTCCAGGTGAGACAGGCATTCTTTTCCCTGGAGTGGGAGGAGCGCCTGATCGTATCCATGAAAATCTTCGGAGGGTATAAGAGCGAAGAGATCGGGCAGATCCTTCACAAAAGCCATAATACTGTCCGTTCCCGCCTGTCCAGGGCATTAAAGAAAATGGAAGAAAAACTGCGGTGACAGAGAGGAGCTGTTGGTCATGAAAAAAAGAGAAGATAAAGACGCATCCATGCAGAGGGAAAACGCTCACAGACAGATAGAAAAAGACATCCGCAAAGCAGCAGAAAACACAGAGATTCCCAAAATCCTGCGCCCGGAAAATCTTCCGGAGCTTCTTGGGCAGGGAAAAAGGCGAAAGCGCAGGATACCGACGGTCTTCCCAGCCGCCGCAGCCTGCGGGGCATTGCTGCTCTTGTGCGCAGCGGGAATCCGTTTTTCTTCTGTGCACCTGCAGAATCCGGAAACTGCCGTAACAATCACAGGACAGGAAACGGAAGCAAAGACGCAGGAGTCGCAGGAAGAGATGCAGGAAATAGAAGAAAGTATACAGGAAATCCCGGCAGACGAGACAGAGGGAGCAGCCGGAGATCTGGACGTTCAATCTGCGCAGGAGCCCCTGTTTACACAGGCAGAGAGTTATGAGGAAATACGGGAAATGGTGCAGGAGGCAGTTTCCCAAAAGCAAAGCACAGGACTGTGCGGCACAGATCTGGCACAGGAGGATGCCCTGGAAGAAGGAGCCCTGGAAAGCTACGGCAGCATGGAGCGTTCAGCAGAGGCTGTGTGGGACACCAATCTGAGAACAGAGGGAGTGGAGGAAGGAGATACGGCGAAGACAGACGGAACCTATCTCTACAATATTGCCCGTGACGGAAGTATCCGCATCACACAGGCAGAAAATTTGGAAGAAACTGCCTGTATCCAGCTGGAAGAACCGGCGGCTGTGCCGGAAGAACTCTATGTGGATGGGAACCGCCTGTACATTATCGCACAGACCAGCCAGTCCCTGGTCACGGAAAAGGATGCCGGCAGCAGCATTGCCGTCAGCCGGCAGGATACCACACAGCTGTATCTGTACGATATCCGGGACCGGGAGCATCCCCGGCTGGTGAAAAAGGCAGAGCAAAACGGCAGCCTGGAGACCTGCCGGTATACAGACGGCTATTTCTATCTGGTTTCCAGGCAGTACCTGGAAGGAGAATTAATGGCAGCGGAGGAAAACGGATTTCTGCCGCTGAATGACAATGGTTCTTTCCGCTTTCAGGATATTCTATTGCCTCAGAGAGGAACCCCCCAAAGCTATCTGACGGTTTCAGCCGTCGACGGAGCGTCCGGGGAGACCAAAAGCCAGAAGGCAGTGCTGGTGCCGGAAGGCTTCAACTTGTATTATGTCAGTGAGCAGAACCTGTATCTCTGCGTACAGGAATACCGGGATGAGAAGGTAGGAACCAGCATCCTGCGGCTGAATTATCAGGAGGGAGAGATCCAGGCGCAGGGGGCTGCCTATGTGACCGGCGCAGTGCGGGATTCCTTCTGCATAGACGAATACCAGGGATACCTGCGGGTTCTCTGCCAGCAGCAGGAAGGGGGAGCGGCGCTCTATATCCTGAATCAGGACCTGCAGATTACCGGAAGTCTGACCGGGATTGCCGGGGGAGAAGAAGTCAAGTCTGCCAGATTGCTGGGAGAAACCGCGTATTTTGTCACCTACAGGCAGGTGGATCCTTTGTTCTGCGTCAGCCTTGCAGATCCCTCTCATCCGCAGATCCAGGGGGAATTGAAGGTCAGCGGCTTTTCCGGCTACCTCCATCTGTTCGGGGAAGACCGGCTTTTGGGCATCGGCTGGGAGATTGAGGAAGAGACGGGAATCACGATAGGACTGAAACTGTCCATGTTCGATCTTTCACAGCCGGAAAATCTTCAGGAGCTTCATCGGCTGGTAGTAGAAGACATCCAGCAGTGCGCGGCATTGGACAATTACCGGGCAGCGCTGGTATCCCCGGAACAAGGGCTGATCGGTACCGGGATCCTTTCCTATGATGAGTACAGCGGCGCGCAGCAGGGAGAATATCTGCTGTATTCCTACAGCAGTGAGCAAGGCTTTCAAAAGCAGCTGGTGCAGAGCATGGACCGTTGGGCACAGGACGGGGAGGCAGGTCAGATTCTGGAAGATACCCGGGGAATCTATATCAATGACCGGTTTTATTTGGTGAATCCCTGCGGGATTTCTTGCTATGACAGAGACGGGAATTATGAGGAAATTAAGGAAATACGGTGGTAAATCTGGAGATTTAGCCTTGCGCTTGCAGAAACAATGAGCTATACTAATCACTATATTATCATTTTCAAGCATCCCGGCGCCCTAATCGGAAGGGATCATGCCCCAACCGGACACGGCGCTGTCATAGAGAAGGAGATCTATCATGCAGTTGACAACAGTAAAAGAAATCTACAAGAACAGGGAACAATACCTGGACAAGGAAGTTACCGTAGGCGGATGGGTCAGAAGTGTGCGTGATTCCAAGACTTTTGGATTCATTGTCCTTCATGACGGAAGTTTTTTTGAAACCCTTCAGGTGGTATACCACGATACCATGGAGAATTTCCAGGAAATCTCCAAATTAAATGTAGGCGCAGCCATTGTGGTAAAAGGCACTCTGGTAGCCACACCTCAGGCAAAACAGCCCTTTGAGATCCAGGCAGAGGAAGTGACCGTAGAGGGAGAATCCGCAGCCGATTACCCCCTGCAGAAGAAACGTCATTCCATGGAATACCTGCGTACCATCTCACACCTGCGTCCCCGCACCAACACCTTTCAGGCAGTGTTCCGGGTACGCTCCATGGTTGCCTTTGCCATTCATCAGTTTTTCCAGGAGAGAGGATTTGTCTATGTCCATACACCTCTGATCACAGGAAGCGACTGTGAAGGCGCCGGAGAAATGTTCCAGGTAACCACTCTGGATCTGAACAACATTCCTAAGACAGAAGACGGAAGCATAGACTTTTCCCAGGATTTCTTTAAGAAACCTACCAACCTGACCGTAAGCGGACAGTTAAACGGCGAGACCTTCGCTCAGGCATTCCGCAACATCTATACCTTCGGACCTACCTTCCGCGCGGAGAATTCCAACACCACACGCCATGCGGCAGAGTTCTGGATGATCGAGCCGGAGATGGCATTTGCTGATCTGGACGACAATATGGCAGTGGCAGAGGACATGCTGAAATACGTGATCCGCTACGTGCTGGAAAACGCTCCGGAGGAAATGAACTTCTTTAACTCCTTTATAGACAAGGGACTTTTAGACCGGCTGAACCATGTGCTGAACTCTGAATTCGGACATGTGACTTACACAGAAGCCATCGAACTTCTGGAGAAAGCCAACGATAAATTTGATTACAAGGTTTACTGGGGCTGTGACCTTCAGACTGAGCACGAGAGATATCTGACCGAGCAGGTGTTCAAACGTCCGGTATTTGTCACCGATTATCCCAAGGAGATCAAAGCCTTCTACATGAAGCAGAACGATGACGGAAAGACCGTTGCGGCAATGGACTGCCTGGTTCCCGGAATCGGAGAGATCATCGGCGGAAGCCAGAGAGAAGATTCCTATGAGAAGCTGAAGACCCGTATGGAGGAGCTGGGATTAAACGAAGCAGATTATGATTTCTATCTGGATCTGCGTAAATACGGTTCCACCAGACATTCCGGCTTTGGTCTGGGATTTGAAAGATGCGTGATGTATCTGACAGGTATGCAGAACATCCGTGACGTGCTCCCCTTCCCGAGAACGGTAAACAACTGTGATTTATAAGAATTGAGGAGAATTATGAAATTTTTCCATACCGCAGATGTCCATCTGGGGGCAGAGCCCGACCGCGGGTTCCCCTGGAGCAGGGACAGAAGCCGGGAGCTGTGGGAAAGTTTCCGCAATGTGATCAGACAGGCCGGCGCAGAACACGCCGACCTGTTTCTTATTGCAGGAGATCTTTTTCACCGGCAGCCCCTGGTAAGAGAATTAAAAGAAGTCAACGCCCTGTTCGCCTCCATACCGGATACCAGGATCGTCCTGATGGCAGGCAATCATGACCCGATGAAGCAAAACAGCGCTTACCGGAACTTTCCCTGGGCGAAAAATGTATCCTGGTTTTGGGAGCCGATACCTGAAACGCTGGAATTTCCGGAGCTGGGCGTCAGTGTCACCGGGCTTAGCTATGACAGAAAAGAAATCCGTGAACCCCTTTATGACCGGATCAGAGCCGGAGGCAGACAGCCCTGCAAGATTCTCCTTGCCCACGGCGGGGACGACCGGCATATCCCTTTTTCTAAAGAACGGCTTTTGGGCGCAGGCTTTGACTACATTGCCCTGGGACACATCCATAAACCCCAGGAACTGGTCCGGGATAAAATGCTCTATCCCGGAGCCCTGGAACCGATTGATAAAAATGATACCGGCGTCCACGGATATATCCGGGGAGAAAATCGGGACGGTTTGCTCACTGCCAGGTTCCGACCTGCGGCAGGCAGAGAATATAAAAGACTGCGTGTTCCGGTGACAGCAGACACCACCCAGTTCCTGCTGGAACAGACCATCCGGCAGAAGATCCGGGAGCAGGGAGAACAGCATTTTTACTGCCTGACGCTGGAGGGGAGGAAAGATCCAGGGACTGAGTTTCTTCTGGAGCCGCTGTACGGGCTGGGCAATATCCGTGAGATCCTGGATCAGACTTCCCCGGCATACGCGATCCCGCAGCTGCAGAAGAAATACCAGGGAACCCTGCTGGAGCTGTTTATCAGCAGCTTTCCGGAAGAAGGAAGGACGCAGGAAGAGGAGAAGGCGCTGGACTATGGGATCAGCGCCCTTCTGGAAGCCGGAGAGGAGAGCCTATGATACTGAACAGACTGTTATTGAAGAATTTCGGCAGGTTTTCGGGAAAGGAGATCCGGCTGGAGGAAGGGATCAATATCATTTACGGCGCCAATGAAAGCGGAAAGAGCACCATACACACCTTTATCCAGGGCATTTTCTTTGGCATGAAGCGTATGAGGGGAAAGGCTTCTAAGACCGATGACTTTACCCATTACACGCCCTGGGAGAATTCCGGATGGTACGAAGGCACCGTGACTTTTACCTGTGCCGGGAAGCGCTTCTGTCTGGAGCGGAATTTTGCGGCAGGCAGCCGGGGTGTCCGGCTGTACTGTGAAAGCGACGGCGAGGTGCTGTCCGTGGAGGACGGAGATTTGGAGATGCTTCTGGGCGGGATCAGTGAGACGGTCTTTCGCAATACGGTCTCTGCCGGGCAGATGAAAAGCCGCACAGAGGAAGGGCTGCTTCTGGAACTGCGGGATGCTGTGTCCAGCTGGCAGGGCTCCGGTGATCTGCAGATCAATCCGGAGAAGGCGCTGGAAATCCTGAAGGGAAAGAGAAAGGTATGGGAAGGCAGGCAGCAGGAGCTCATCCAAAAGCGCAGCCAGGAAGAAGAAAAGCTGAAAAACCGCCTGGAATACCAGCAGCAGGAAGCAGACAGGCTAAGCGGCAGGATCCGGGAATATCAGGAGCAGTATACACAAGCCAGACAGGCTGCGGCGAAGGCACAGCAGCGGATAGAAAGGGAAAGACAGAAGCGGCAGCAAGCGGAAAGAAATGGACAGCTGCAGCAGAGTTCAGAGAGAGAAAGACAGCCGCAGAAAAAAAGGGGAAGGCAGGCGCAGAACAGGAGACAGAGGTATCTGCTCTATGCAGCCCTGATCCTCTTTGCGGCAGGGTTTGTATTAACCAGGGAAGTACCTTTTCTTATGGTGCTGACAACAGTCCCTCTGGCAGCGAGTGTGCTGGGGAAGATACAGAACAGGAGGCAGAGGTATCTGCTCTACGCAGCCCTGATCCTCTTTATGGCAGTGCCTGTATTGATCATAGACCCTCTGTTTCTTATACCGCTGGCAGTTGTTGCTTTGGCAATGGCTGTGCTGGAACTGGCGCCGTATCTGAGGGAGAAGAGCAGGACAGACTCTCAGGAGGCGTCTCCAGAGGAAATCGACAGGCAGAAAAGAGAGCAGGCATCCCGCTGGGAACAGGAAGCCGGGCAATGGTCTGCCCGGGCGCAGAAGTTGGGCGGGCAGCTGGAGATCCTGCGCAGCCAGCTTCTGGAAAGACAGACGGAGATTTCCAACCTGAAAGAAGAATACGAAGAATTTCAGGGGGATTATGAGCAGCAGCTTTCTGTAAAGAAAGAGATCGACAGCATCACCCTTGCAGAAAAAAGGATCCGGGAGTTGTCGGCAAAGCTGAAGAACTCCACCGGGACCGTCCTGCGGCAGGAAATGTCCAGAATCCTTTCCGGCATCACCGGGGGCAGATACAGACAGGTGGTCATTGACGATGCCTTTCAGATCAGCCTGTATACCGGGGAGAGGCTGGTGCCTCTTTACCAGGCAAGCAGCGGGATGGCAGAGCAGGTTTACCTGGCTCTGCGCATGGCGTCTGCCGGGATCCTGTGCCGGGAGGAGGAGCTTCCGGTGCTGTTAGATGAGACCCTGGCTTTCTACGACGATAAAAGGCTTTTAGAGACGCTTTCCTGGCTGGCACGTGAGAAGTCCCAGGTCCTCCTGTTTTCCTGCACCAGGAGGGAAATAGAGGCTCTGAGAGGGAATGGGATTCCCTGCAATGTGATCGAATTGTAAAGTCAGCTGCGTCAGCAGCAGGAGAAGCGCATACAGACAGAGAACTGCCCCGCAGCCGGAAGGTATGGATCCGGACTGCGGGGCAGTTCTCATGTTCTTGCCTTTGTATGGCTGCGGCTGATTGGAAGGGGGTCAGCCTTTCATATAATGATGGTTTTTTCCATATTCATTGAATTTGATCTTCAAATAGTTCCATGCCATATGCAGTACAGGTGCCAGCCCCGCGATCAGCAGGACGACTGTAACCAGGGTAATACTGGAGGTTACAGTATAGACATATGCCGCATACATAAGAACAAAAACAGCAACACATACATTCAGGATCTGAATAATCTTTTCACTCATAACGGCACCTCCTATCGAAATGAAACCGCTTCTATGTTTTCTTTATTATATAACGAATGACAGAAGAATACAAGAAGAACAGCAGAAAAATATGATAAAAATAAAGAATGATTTTAAAAGAATAACATAAAGAAGAAATGAATAAAATATTCAGAAAACATATAAAGCATATATAAAACATATACAAAACATATACAAAACATATACAGCCAAGATGGCTGTTTTCACAGTCCAGCCTTTTGTCTGACAAGAAAAAAGGACAGCATACAAAGGAAAATCTTTGCATACTGTCCTAAAACATTGCCTTTCATTCTGCCGTTTGTTTCATAGTGAGTTCGTTTCAGGGTGAAAAACTTTGAAAACTAACGCTGGAACTCTCCGTCAGAGTCAGACCGGCTCTGCCGATCAGCAGATTCCTTTTTCCTTTAACTGGCGCTGATGCTTTGCCAGCAGCTTGGTGATGCGCTCCACCGGATTCAGCAGCTTGCTGATGGAAGCATCGTGATTTAAGGTATCAATGATCAGAGCAACGTATTTACTCATATCACAGTTTACATAATATGGCTTCTGAAGAAGCTCCTCTGTCTGATAAACCAGGTTGGTGGTCAGCAGTCTGTCAAAATCGCCTCGTTCATAGGCCTCATCAAAAATATCCAGACCATTGGTAAAAAGACCGAAGGTGGAGCACATAAAGATCTTTGCGGCGCCTCTCTTTTTCAGCAGGGAGGCAACTTCCAGCATACTGTCTCCGGAAGAGATCATGTCATCCACGATGATCATATTTTTACCGGACACATCAGCCCCCAGGAATTCATGGGCAACAATGGGATTGCGTCCGTCCACGATGGTGGAGTAATCCCTTCTCTTATAGAACATACCCATATCCACACCCAGGACATTTGCCAGATAGATGGCACGGCTGGTGCCGCCTGCGTCCGGGCTGATGACCATCAGATGATCGCTGTCTACCAGCAGATCCGGCTCTGCCTTGAAAAGGCTCTTGATAAACTGGTAAGAGGCAGACACAGTCTCGAAACCATGGAGAGGGATCGCGTTCTGCACCCGTGGATCATGAGCTTCAAAGGTAATGATGTTGTCCACGCCCATGCTGGTCAGCTCCTGAAGGGCAAGAGCGCAGTCCAGGGATTCCCGGCGAGTCCTTCTGTGCTGGCGGCTTTCATAGAGGAAGGGCATGATCACATTGACCCGGCGTGCCTTTCCGCCCACTGCCGCGATGATCCTTTTCAGATCCTGAAAATGGTCGTCGGGAGACATGTGGTTCACCTGTCCGCACAGGGAATAGGTAAGGGAATAATTGCAAACATCCACCATCAGGTACAGGTCATCTCCGCGGACCGATTCTTCCAGAATGCCCTTGGCTTCTCCGGAACCAAAACGGGGCGTATTTGCCCGGATCAGATAGGAGTCCCTTTCGTAACCCTCAAATTCCAGGTTGTTCTTCTCCTGATGATCCCTGTCCCTGCGCCATTTCACAATATAATTGTTGACTTTATCCCCCAGCTGCGCACAGCTTGACAGCGGGATGATACCCAGACGTCCTACGGGAAGGGAATCTAAAGGTGTTGCGTTTTTTGGTGACATGTTCATTTTCCTCCTAAAAGTCTTTTTTGAATTCTTATGTCATTTCCAATCAGCTTTATCATGGTGTAATTGCTGGAAACCCTGGAAAAGGTCCGCTCCGAGTAGGTTTCCAGAAAGTCTTCCATAGTCAGGTTGGTGGAAATGATAGTTGCCTTTTTGTTCATGATCCGCTCATTGATGCAGCAGAAAAACTGGGAAGACACGAAGCTGTTGGTCAGTTCTGTGCCCAGGTCGTCTATGATCAGCAGATCACAGTCATAGATATAAGATGCCATTTCCTCTGACTCCCGGTCCTTCTGGAAAGCGTTTCTGGAGAGCAGGTCGAAGAAGTCGAAGGAGGTAAAGTACAGTACAAAATAAGACCTGTCCAGAAGCTCCTTGGCGATGCAGTGGGTCAGATAGGTCTTGCCCACGCCGGTATTTCCGTACAGAAGGATATTCTGAGGCGTTTCACGGAAGCTTTCTATGAAATCCCAGGCTTTGTCATAAGCATTGTGCGCAATTTCCAGGGAAGTCATACCACTTGCCGGGTCTGTCAGGCTGGAAGAATAGTAGTCAAAAGTAAAATTCTGGAAATTCTCTGTCTCCAGGATCTCCCGGATATTGGACTGGGTATACAAAAGATCCACAGAAGCTTTGCGGAAGCAGGAACACTTCTGGGTCCCGATATAGCCGGTATCCTTGCACAGAGGGCAGTCGTAATGCATTTCCAGGTAATCGGCAGGGTAGCCGTGCCGCACAAGCAGCTCTGCCCGCTCTTTGGACAGCTGCCCGATCTGCTTGGAAAGGTCGAAATCCTCCCCTTTCTGGGCGCCCAGCAGCAGGCGGGCTTTGGTAAGGCTTAAAGAGGCAATCTCCCTGCGGATCTCGCCTAAGCGGGGGATCTGCGCCTCTGCCTGGCGGATATGCTCTGCCTGTTCGTGTTGATGCCGGAGTTGTTTTTGATTGTAAGCACGCATCAGTGCGTCATACTGAAAATTTTTTAAAGACACGGAAATTCTCCTGTAAATCGTCGGTTATGATAAACGTTTTATTTGCCCAGCAGCTGCTTTTCCAGTTCTGCCATATTGTAATTGCGCTGGTGGAAATTGTTGAACCTGTTTTTGGCAGGCTGTGCCTGGGGTTTGCTCTGGGCAGCTGTTCTGGCAGATTTCTTCTGCTGGAAACTCTGGTCCAGGGATTCGATGTCGGATAAATGGTGCACCCCGTTTTTGAACCAGTTCTCCAGGATGCTGTCGGCGTAAGAAAAGCTTGCCTTGCCTGTGGCGAGGACCGTGCGGCTGCACGCTTCGGAGATGATATCCAGCGTAAAGCCATACTGGTTCAGCCAGAGATTCATGTACTGGATCTCCTTGTCCAGGGGATTTCTGTTCTTGATGCCGAAAGCCTTTAATATGGTAAAGTAATTCTTATTGTAAAGGTTGGTCTCTTCCTTTGCCTGCGCTATCGTGGTAATCTTCTGGTCCGCCCAGGCAAGTCCCACAGTCCGGATATAAGCCATGCTGCAGCTGCCCTTGGAGACGCAGTATTCGATCAGATATTCCAGCAGGTCGGCAGACATATGTACTTCATCGTACAGATACAGAAGGGTCTCCATATCCGTACTGGTCAGCGTCTTGCCCAGGTACTGCTCCGCGATGAACAGCAGCTGGCGGACTTCCTCATTTCCCTTCAGCTGCTTCAGTTTGTCAGGAGACAGCGCAGTGCGTACAGGAGAAGAAGCAGCAGTCTCTTTGGCAGCAGCGGCTTCGCTTGTCCTGTGTCTGTCCGGCTGGAGCGGAAGATCGCCTCCCTTTGCCGGAAGGGGATAGAATACCACATCCGTCAGCGTCCCTCTGGAATTAAAGGAAACGTCCAGGATCCCTGCTTTTTTCCAGTATTTCAGGGCGCGGACAATGTCTGCTTCTGTGCAGTTGAAAGCGTCCGCGATGCAGGAAAGCTCCAGACGTGTCTGCTCCCGGGAACAGTTCCGCAGGAGATAGAGATAGATTTTTACAAATTCGCCGTTGGCGGAGGGCATATAGACATCCAGGAAACGGTTGGATACAAAGGTAAATTCTCCCGGAAAGCTGTTGTAAACGGTAAACTGCGGCATTTTCAACATCCTTTACATAGATTTTATTTGTTTCAATCCACGTTCAGTATAGCACACAATTTTTAAAAAGAGAATAAGGATTTTTTTTCAGAAAGAAATCTGGGGGTTTGGGGAAAATGCTGTGGGAAATGTGGATAATGTGGATAAAAAAGTGGAGTACTTTTTATGGGAAACCTGAAAGTGTCGAAAATACAAGGAATTTAGGGGAGAATGCCGTCTGATTATGTCAACTTTTTAATACACAAAAAAATCCACATGTCCGTGGGTACAGACATGTGGAGAAGTCGGTGGATAATGTGGATAACTTTACTGTCCCAGGAGGTTTTCGCCGATTTTATACACATCTCCGGCACCCATAGTTATCAACAAATCATCGTGGATACAATTTTCTAATAAAAATGCTTCGATTTCATCAAAAGTGGAGAAATACCACGCCTTTGTCCCCTTTTCGGCGATCAGATCTCTCAGATCAGCAGAGGAAACTCCCAGGGTATCCGTCTCCCTGGCAGCATAGATATCTGCCAGGATCACCTTGTCTGCCAGGGAAAGCGCCTGGGCAAATTCCGGAAGCAGGGCTTTGGTCCTGGAATAGGTGTGAGGCTGGAATACACACCACAGGGTTTTGTGGGGATAATTCTGTGCAGTCTTTAAGGTAGCTGCGATCTCGGTGGGATGGTGCGCGTAATCGTCGATCACCGTCACGCCGCCTACCTTTCCTTTGTACTGGAAACGACGGTCCGTACCTCCGAAGTGGAGCAGACCTTTCTTTATCCTCTCCGGATCAATGCCCATTTCCAGGGAAAGAGCGATGACAGACAAAGCATTGGAAATGTTGTGCATACCCGGAACGGAAAGGGTAAAGTGTCCCACGCATTCTCCGTCTTTCATGCAGTCAAAGGAACCGTGCGCCAGGGCGTCGAAGGCAATATTTTCTGCCGTGTAAGCGGCATCTTCCTTATTCTCCAGCCCATAGGTCAGGATCCGGCAGGGCAGCCCTTGGGTGATCTCCTGCCAGTTGGGAATGTCGCTGTTGATGATCAGAGTCCCGTCAGCGGGCAGCTTTTGGGCAAACAGACGGAAGGAGCGGCGGATATCGTCCAGATCCTTGAAAAAGTCCAGGTGATCCGCGTCAATATTGAGGATGATGCTGATTTTCGGGAAGAAGCTTAAAAAGCTGTTGGTATATTCACAGGCTTCAGTGACAAATGTTTCCGATTCTCCCACCCGGATATTTCCATGGATGGCAGGCAGGATCCCGCCTACAGAAATCGTAGGGTCGGCGTCTGCTTCCAAAAGCACGTGAGAGATCATAGAGGTCGTGGTGGTCTTGCCGTGAGTGCCGGATACGGCGATGGGCAGGTCGTAATTCTGCATGATCTGTCCCAGCAGTTCCGCCCGGGTCAGCATGGGAAGCCCTTTATCTCTGGCAGCGGCGAACTCCGGGTTATCGGGGTGGATGGCAGCGGTGTAGACCACCAACTCCACATCGTCGGTGATATTGGAGGCGCGCTGACCGATCAGAATTCTGGCGCCTAAAGAAGACAGGCGGCGTGTCAGGTCTGATTCCTTTGCGTCAGAACCGGAGATTGGGAAATTCTCCTTTAAAAGAATTTCCGCAAGACCGCTCATACTGATGCCGCCGATGCCGATGAAATGGATGTGCAGTGGTTTATGAAAATTAATATGATACATAATGACAGATCCTTTCTTTTCTTTATTATATAGGGTTTGGAAAAAGCTGGAAAAATGTCCGCCTGGGCAGATTTTCCCCACATGGATGCAGCCGGGCTGCATGGCACGTGTATTTATAGAGGATTATACATAAAAATACGGGAAATGGAAAGTGCTTTCTTTTGAGATTGGTTAAAAACAAGTAAAATGTCACAAAAAGAATAAAAAAGTCGAAAAAAAATTGTTAAATATGTTCACATTTTCGGCGGGGTGTGCTATAATAGAAAAACCATAGAATATACAAGAGGTGATTGCATGATTAAGAAGAAGATGATTGCAATGTTGCTGGCTGGCGGACAGGGCAGCAGATTAGGCGTGCTGACTGCCAAAGTAGCGAAACCCGCCGTAACATTTGGAGGAAAGTACAGAATTATTGATTTCCCCCTGAGCAACTGTATTAACTCAGGAGTAGATACAGTCGGAGTGCTGACCCAGTACCAGCCGCTGAGGCTGAACACACATATCGGGATCGGTATCCCCTGGGATCTGGATAAGAATGTAGGCGGTGTATCCATCCTGCCCCCCTATGAGAAAAAGACCAATACAGAGTGGTACACAGGTACTGCCAATGCCATTTACCAGAACCTGGCGTATATGGAAAACTTTAACCCGGATTATGTGCTGATCCTGGGCGGAGATCATATCTACAAGATGGATTACGAAGTGATGCTGGACTTCCATAAGGCAAACAAGGCGGACGTAACCCTTGCCTGTATGCCGGTTCCCTGGGAGGAGGCTTCCCGTTTCGGACTTGCTATCACAGACGAGACCGGACGGATCACAGATTTCGAGGAGAAACCCGAGAAGCCGAAGAGCAACCTGGCTTCCATGGGAATCTATATCTTCAGCTGGCCGGTATTAAAGGAAGCGCTCATTGCCTTAAAAGACCAGTCCGGCTGCGACTTTGGCAAGCATATCCTGCCTTACTGCAGGGAAAAAGGGCAGAGGCTGTTTGCCTATGAGTACAACGGCTACTGGAAAGACGTAGGAACACTGGGTTCCTACTGGGAAGCTAACATGGAGCTGATCGACATTATCCCGGAATTCAATTTATACGAAGAATTCTGGAAAATCTATACCAAAGGCGATATTATCCCGCCTCAGTATATCGCGCCGGACGCTGTGGTAGAGAGAAGCATCATCAGCGAGGGCACAGAGATCTACGGTGAGGTACATAATTCTGTGATCGGAGCCGGAGTCACCATCAAGAAGGGTGCGGTTGTCCGTGACTCCATCATTATGAAGCAGAGTACCATCGGAGAAAACGACGTGATCGACAAAGCCATCATTGCGGAAAATGTCACCATCGGCGACAACGTTGTCATGGGCATCGGAGAAGACGTTCCCAATAAGGAGAAGCCTAACGTATATTCCTTCGGTCTGGTCACAGTGGGAGAGAACACTGTGATTCCTTCTGATGTAAAGATCGGAAAGAATACAGCGATCGTTGGACAGACCACTGCGCAGGATTATCCGGACGGTGTTTTGGAAAGCGGAGAAACATTGAATAAGGAAGGTGAGACAGAATGAGAGCAATCGGTATTATTCTTGCAGGCGGAAATAACCACAGAATGAAAGAATTATCACAGAAGAGAGCAATCTCAGCAATGCCCATCGCAGGCAGCTACCGCAGCATTGATTTTGCCCTCAGCAACATGTCCAACTCCCATATTCAGAAAGTAGCTGTACTGACCCAGTACAATGCGAGAAGCTTAAATGAGCATTTAAGCTCTTCCAAATGGTGGGATTTCGGAAGAAAGCAGGGAGGATTATTCATTTTCACTCCCACGATCACACCGGACAACAGTTTCTGGTATCAGGGCACCGCAGATGCCATTTACCAGAACCTGCAGTTTTTGAAAAACAGCCATGAGCCTTACGTTGTCATTGCGTCCGGCGACTGTGTGTACAAGCTGGATTACAATAAGGTTCTGGAATATCATATTGCAAAACGCGCGGACATTACTGTGGTATGTACAGATGTAAGCGGGGAAGACGCCACCAGATTCGGCTGCATCCGGATGAATGAGGACAGCAGGATCGAAGAATTTGATGAGAAACCAATGGTGACCCGTGCGACCACCATTTCCACCGGTATCTATGTGATCAGAAGAAGACAGCTCATTGAGCTGATCGAAAAGTGCGGCAGGGAAGACCGGCATGATTTTGTACGGGATATCCTGATCCGTTACAAGAACCTGAAGAGGATCTACGGATACAAGATCGATACCTACTGGAGCAATATTTCAACAGTGGAATCCTATTATAAGACCAACATGGATTTCCTGAACCCGGATATCCGCAATTATTTCTTCCGTGAATATCCCGGCATTCAGACCAAGATTGACGATCTGCCTCCTGCAAAATACAATCCCGGCTCCTGCGTGAAGAACAGCCTGATCTCCAGCGGCTGTATCATCAACGGACAGGTGGAGAATTCCGTTCTCTTTAAGAAGGTATTTGTAGGAAATAACTGTGTGATCAAGAATTCGATTATCCTCAACGATGTATATCTGGGAGATAATACACATATTGAAAATTGTATCGTAGAGAGCCGTGATACCATTCGTGCTAATTCTTATTATTCCGGAGATGACGGTATCAAGGTAGTGATCGAGAAGAACGAACGCTATGTTCTTTAATGCAGAGGGCACTGCATCAATACAAATGCCTAAAAAGACAGAAAGCACGACTGAATAGGCGGCTATGAAAGGGGAAGGATGGTATGAATATCACAGATGTACGTGTAAGACGCGTCACCAAAGAAGGAAAAATGAAGGCAGTTGTTTCTATCACGATTGACGAGGAATTCGTAGTGCATGACATCAAAGTCATCGAAGGAGAGAAAGGATTGTTCATTGCTATGCCGAGCCGCAAAGCAACCGACGGAGAATACAGGGACATTGCTCACCCGATCAATTCCGGGACAAGAGAAAGGATCCAGAATATTATCCTGGAGAAATATGAGCAGGTACTTGCAGAAGAACCAGCGGAGGAAGCTGCGGAAGAATAAGAAAAAGAGACAGCAAAAAGGAGGACCGGATTTCCGGTCCTCCTTTTTGCGATGCCGGGATTCAGCTGTTTTTTCTCCAGCCTGCCGGATATTTGTTCTTCAGAGTCTGCCCTACCAGCTTTCCCCAGCCCAGGGGATAGCCGTCTGTACATACCAGCTGCCACCCTTTGGCACGGGTACATTCGCCGGGTTCTGTCAGGATTGTTTCGCCCCTTAAATACCGGGAAACCCTTTCGTCAGAAGAGGAAAGGTTCAGGACAGAGGCGTATTGATCCATGGAGAGAGCCAGGGCGAAGGGCTGGCTGGGTTCAAAGCGGTTTTTCTTTAATTCTCCCAGAAACAGTCCGTTTCGCAGAAAGTGGAGCCCTTTGAGGGCATGGGTGTCGGTCTGCGGCAGATAATAAACATTCTGGTTCCGCACCTCTATGCGCTCCGCTGCCAGAGACATGGCGACATCCTGGAAGAATTCCTCCAAAAGCTTCTGCTGCGCCCGGTCCGGCTTGGCAGCCCGGCACAAAGAGGGAGAAGATACCAGATCTCCCGATTTTTCCAGAAAAGCAAGGAAATGACCTTCCCCGTCCATATGATGAGGGAAGATGCGCACACAAGTTTCCAGCCGGGGATCGCCGTTTCCCCAGGCAGGGATACCCTTGGAGAATCCCTCATAGGGCGCAATGGGCAGCAGGCGCATCTGGGGAAACTGTGCCAGCAGCCAGCCGATCACCTCTTCGTTTTCCTCCGGGGAAAAGGTGCAGGTGGAATACAGCAGTTTCCCTCCGGGTTTTAACATGGAGACCGCGCAGGACAGGATTTCCCGCTGGGTCCGGGCAAAAGCTGCGGGACGTGAGGGATCCCAGGTCTTTGCCACCTCCGGATCTTTGCGGAACATGCCTTCCCCAGAGCAGGGAGCATCCACCAGGATCTTATGGAAAAATTCCGGGAAATACTGGGAGAGCCTTGCCGGTGTTTCGTTGGTTACGATGGTGTTGGGGATCCCGCAGAGCTCCAGATTGCGCAGAAGCGCCCGGGCTCTGGAGGCGCTCAGGTCATTGGCAACCAAAAGCCCCTCGCCCTGAAGCTTTGCCCCGAGCTCCGTAGCCTTGCCCCCGGGAGCCGCACACAGATCCAGCACAAACTCCCCGGGATTTACAGGAAAACGGTCTGCCGGCGTCATAGCGCTGGGCTCCTGCAGATAATACAGTCCTGCGGCATAATGAGGATGCCTGGAAGGTCGGTCCTCTTCTGCATAATAAAATCCATTGCGGATCCAAGGAACCGGCGTCAGGTGAAAGGGGGAGATCTTCAGGAAATCTTCTACGGATATTTTTTTGGTATTTACCCGCAGCCCGAAATGTCTGGGATTCTGGTAACTTTCCATAAAGGCAGGATATTCTTCCTGCAGCATGTCCTTCATACGGGACAGAAATTCCTCAGGTAACTGTTGGATCATGGCAATTCCTTTCTGTGGGTTGTTAGTCTTTGCTGCGGGGAATGACTTTGTTGTTTCTGGGCAGCCCTTCAGAGAAAATTTCCCGGAGCAGGTAAGCCACCGTGGTGTTGGGCGCGTGCTTCCAGAAGTCGTCCAGCCACTGCTTGGTCTCATAAAGCATACCGGGGATGTCTTTTCCTTTTACGGTGCACTTTTCGTACAGGTCATCGATTTCATCCGCAAATTTGTGAGCATGCATGTCCCAGATGAACTGGTTCAGATGCTTCAGCTCCAGGTAATCGGTCAGCAGGGAAAGGCGCCGGAAATCGTCAAAAGTCATGGGAGCCTTGTCCAGGATCCTGGAGCGGTCAAAATCATTGCACAGGCTGAAAAAAGTAATTTCATCCAGCATCAGTTGTTTTCCAAATGAACTTAAGTTTTTTTGCATAGCATTCATCTCCTACGACACATAATACAGTATTTGCTGAAGGCGTGGCAAATCCGCCTTCCGTGATTCATGACAGCAGACGGACCGGGCAGGAGTCCTCTGATGTTCATGATAATTGTATTATATAGCCGGGAAAAGAGGAAATCCATAGGTTAAAGCAACAATCTAAATTATATTTACGAGAGATGAAGGGAAACAGCGGACAAGAGAGGGGCGGGATGTCACGGCAGAAACGAAGAACGGGAGAAGAAAATCAGAAAAAGAAAAGCCAGAAACACTTACGTTTCTGGCTTTGTTCCGTAGTCGAAGCGACGTGATTCGAACACGCGACCTCTGCGTCCCGAACGCAGCGCTCTACCAAACTGAGCCACGCTTCGCTGTGCGTCAACAAAAGATATTATATATAAAAAGTAAAATCTTGTCAACAGATTTTTGCAAAAAAATGAAAAATTTCTGCAAAAGTTCTCCGACACAGTTTTCCCTGCTTTCCCTGGTTTCCTGGATCAAAGGGACGTTTCGTCATTTCGGTTCTAAGCTGGAAAGAGAAACATATATTTTAGGGATAAGAACAGGGAAAGAGAGTTTATGTCGGGATATAGAAGGTTTATTGCGTACGTGTATGAGTACCA
>DWVZ01000089.1 GCA_019119975.1 Candidatus Blautia merdavium
ATCAAGATATTTCTCATTTTTCCAGCCTTTAAGCTGTTTTTTGCCAGCTTCTTTGTAATGGCACTGGTATCATTCTTAAAAGGACATGTCATAGTCTGCCACCTCCTCATTCCACAATCTTGCCATCCTCAATGCGGACAATCCGATCTGCAAGGCGGGCAATATCGTTATTGTGGGTAATCATAACTACGGTTTGCCGGAACTCCGCACTGGTGCGTTTGATAAGCCCCAGCACCTCAGCACTGGTCTTACTGTCAAGATTACCAGTCGGCTCGTCGGCCAGTACAATAGCCGGTTTGGTAATCAGGGCGCGGGCAATCGCCACACGCTGCTGCTGGCCGCCGGAAAGATTGTTCGGCATATTTTTCAGTTTATCTTCCAACCCCAGCAGGTGAACGATCTCGTTCAAAAATTTCTGATCCACGGTATCCCCGTCCAGTTCCACAGGCAGGACGATATTCTCATACACATTCAGAATTGGAACAAGGTTATAGTTTTGGAAGATAAATCCGATATTGCGGCGGCGGAAGATGGTGAGCTGTTCGTCATTCTTTTTTGCCAAATCGTCACCGCGAACAATGACGGTTCCACTGGTGGGCGTGTCCAGTCCGCCCATCATGTGAAGCAGAGTAGACTTTCCACTGCCGGAGGTTCCGACAACAGTCACAAATTCGCCGTCCTCCACAGAAAAGTTTACGCCGTCAAGGGCGCGGGTAATATTCGGTTCTGTACCGTAATATTTTTTCAAATCAATCGTCTGCAAAATACTCATATTCAAAACTCCTTCCTGCCTATTTGATAAGAGTATTGTAACCCCCAAATGTCCGGGAAATGTTACAACAGCCAGAAAAATTCAATGAAAATGGGGGCGAAATGTTACAATACTCGGACATTTCAAAAATTTACGGCGAGCAGCCGGAAATGGCCGTCCGCCGTGTCTTATTTTATAGGTAGCATGATGGAAAATTCAGAACCTTTTTCCGGCTCCGAAACAACTTTGATATAGCCACCCTGTCGCGTTACGATCTCACGGGCCAGATAGAGGCCAATTCCTACGCCCTGCTGGTCGTGTACTTCTTCTTCCCGGTAGAATCGCCGAAAAATAGCTGCCTGATTGCTTTCAGAAATGCCTTTGCCAGTATCGCTTACTTTCACTTCCACATACATTTCCCACGGAATGACTGTCACAGAAATTTTTCCTCCGGCTGGGGTGTACTTTACTGCATTGTCCAGCAGATTAAACAAAGCTTCGGCTGTCCACTTGCTGTCATGGGAGAGGATTAGATCATCCGGGCAAGCTACTGATACGGAAATCTCTTTTTTCTCTGCCCCATAGACAATCCCGCTCATGGCCTGTGCCACAGTATCAAAAAGGCGTCTCGGTTTCTTCTCCAACTGAATGACACCTGTTTCCAGACGAGAGGTTTTTACAAGGGCCTGAAAAAGAAAATCCAGCTTATCCGTTTGGGTGCGGATGCCCCGGATAAAGTCAGTTCGTTCCGTTTCGGCCACAGGCTTTTCAAGCAGCGTGTCCGTAGCCATTTTCAAATTACTGACCGGCGTTTTCACCTGATGGGAAATATCTGAAATGAGAGATTGAAGCTCTTGGCGTTCTTCGTCCACCTTGCGCCGGTTCTCCTGCATGATCTGGTAGAGGCGGGAAAGCCGGTGACTGATACGGGCCAGCATGGTTTCGCTGTCCTCCGGGTGCAAGGGGGTTTCGTCCCCCTCAATCATGTGGTCTAGGGTTTGGCACAAGTAGGAAGTAAACGAGGACAGGCGTTTTCCAAATATCTGCATCAGCAGAAAAAGCCAAAATAACGCACATAGCAGCATTATACCCCCTGCCAGCAATATCGCCGTCTGTTTGGTGATAAGAAACAGGGAAAGGCTAATAACAACCATCGAAAGGAACAATCCGGCCACAACCCAGCCAAACAGACGCTTGACGGAAAGGTTTTTGAATGTCATTTTTTCTCACCTCCCGTCCACTGATACCCCATGCCGTAAATCGTCTTGATATAGGGCGCGCCTCCGTCTGCTTCAATCTTGCTGCGAATCCGGCTGATAGAAGTTGTTAATGTGTGTTCATCTACAAAACGCTCATCTACATCCCACAGTTTTTCCAAAAGGTGCTGGCGGGTAAGTACCTGCTTTGGGTTTTTGCGGAACAGGTCCAACATCTTAAATTCCATTGGTGATAGGGACAGTGCCTTGTCGTTTAAGGTAGCGGTCTGCTCGGAAAAATCTAAAAACAGACGCCCATCGTCATAAATATCTTTTGCGGGCTTGTGGTGTTCCAGCATGGCGAACATGGCTTTGATTTTCCGCTGCAAGGCCCCGATCACAAAAGGTTTTGTAATATAATCCACCGCGCCTACCTCATAGCCCCGTATCTGGTCGCTCTCCTGATCGTTGGCGGTCAGAAAGATTACAATGGTGTCCGGGTGTTCCGGCTTTATCAGTTTGCACAGTTCAAATCCGTTCCCGTCCGTTAGGTTGATGTCCAAAAGTACCAGATCAAATTCCCGCTGATGAATGGCATCGGCTGCGGTTCTGGCATTTAGGGCAGAAGTCACGCCGTAGCCGTCTGCGGTCAGGTTATAGGCTAACATCTTATTCAAAAAACTGTCATCCTCGACAATTAGAATCTGCTTCATATCGTCACTTCCTTCGCTTTTTGCAGATAGTATAACAGGCAAATGTCCGCGAAATGTTACAGCGGATATTTTTTCTTGTATTTGATTATATGAGAACAGGGAAGCTAAAACAAGGCTGGAATTATGAATAATAGAGTGCAGGCGCAGGTTGTCTTGATACTCGGAAACCATGATCCTAAGCCCTGTCATCGGTAGCCGTCCTTTCTGAAAATGGAATATGGAAAGCAGGAAACCTTTCAAGATTTCCTGCTGGGTGGTGCTGCCAGTAGATGGCTGGTATTCAGTTTGGAAATTCTCTTTAGGTCAGGTCGGTAGTAGACATTCCAATAAAATGGCGATTACTTTTTTCTCTTAAATGGAGCAATAAACAGCACAATCATTAGGCAAACATATGCCCCATAAAGAATATATGTGATTTCATTACTCCACGGAAAACTTGCCTGTGGGTTATTCAAGGCAATAAATATAAAAACAATCGCAATGACCAGCATAATGACAGCAATAATTCTTGAATACTTCTTAGCCATACGTTCCTCCCCATATTGATTTTCTCATTTTCGTCTTATCTAACTTTGCCGCGCGTTTTATTCCCACAAACAGAACAACGAATAAAGTCTGTTTTCTCCATATATATTTCACCTTATGTCATATCTTCTTTTTTGTATCTCATACATCTCTCATTGTTAACGTTTTCAAAACAATCACTGAGATACTGTATATAAAGAATAAAAATACCCTGTTTGTTCCATCAGTTCATCAAACTTTCCGTTTTCGACAATACTTCCATTTTTCAACACCAAAATGCTGTCGTAACGTCGCAATAAGGCTTCATCTAACGTATGCGTCACAACAATGCGTGTCAATCCTTCTAAGTTTATAATTGCATTTGATACCTGAAATGCTGTCTCTTTATCCAACATTGCCGTAGCTTCGTCTACCAAGAGTACCGGTGTCTGGCGCATAAGACACCGAGCAATAGAAATGCGTTGCCGTTCACCCCCAGACAAATT
>DWVZ01000090.1 GCA_019119975.1 Candidatus Blautia merdavium
CGGGACTCTTCTTGCATCGGACAGATAGATTTCATGATGCATCCTCCCATCAGAAAAATCATTCACATATCCATTTTCTTCAACATACTGATCCATCAGGGCAATCGTACCTGCCTCCCGGTCAAATGGTCCCTGGTGCATACACTGAACACACAGCCCTTCTTCCACAGTCAGAAATTCCACCTTAGAGAAATCCTGTTTCTTCTTTCTCTCTGCCTCCCCGACTGCCCACGCAAAGTCTTCCCTGGTCACAAATTCCGGCAGACGGATCACCGATATCCACTGAAAATCTGCCTTGCGTGTACAGTCGAAACCTTCGATCCCCTCCTGCTTCCAGAAGCCCTCCAGGGGAGGAACCACATAATCAAAATAGCCCTCGATCAAATGGCTGCCTTTTTTGCTCATTTTAATAGTAAAGGCAATTCCATACAGCAATCCAATGGATTCTTTATACGCTCCTCCCTCTTCATTGGGATCCCCGGTGCCTCTTACCGCAATGTAATTCATCCTGGGGATTTCCAGAATCTGAGGACACTTCTTGGGAAGATAAAACTCCTTATATTCTTTCTTATAATCAAATGCCATGGTTCTTTTTCCTCCTCCCTCCTGCCTTCTTTTTCGTGGGTTCAGGAAGCTCCGGATACATCTGCCTCACCATCTCACACAGCTTTTCACAGTCATCTAAAATCGTGCAGGGCAGCATGGATTTGGGCGTATTCTCCCAGACCTCCTCCCGGCAGTCCGGCATAAATGCTCTGGATGCTTTTGTATCCTTCACTGCAAACCCGTCTCCGTAAATTCCTCCGATGATCTTCTCCCTGTAGTAAAACAGCCAGCCGCCCATCATAGGAATGTAACGGGTCTCTCCCAGCGGTGCTAATTGCTCCGCTACATACAAAGCCAGTTCTTTGTCTGCCATACTCTTCTCCTCCTTCCCTTTTGGGTTCTCTTTTCCCCAGAAGCCTTGCTTTTGTGTCTTATTTTTCCACATTTTCCCCAATGGGCAGACCAATCCGCTCCAATTTAGATCCACCCTTTGCGTCTTTTTGCACGCTCATGTGTCCCTGTATCGGCGCAGGATTTCTGCTGCGGTTTCGGCAAGCCTTTTTCTCACAGAAGCAGGCTCCAGCACCTCTGCCTGTCCACCGAATGTGAGCAGCCAGCTGATCAGATGCTCCTCATCTGTATAGTCCATCTGGAACAGCAGGCTTCCGTCCTCCTGAGTTTTAAAGCAGTGAATACCAAACTCCTCCACCAGCCTCCATTTCATCTGCGGCGCAAAGACTGCCTTTACCCGAATCTTTCCGGGAAAGATTCTTTCATTAGATAAATCCGGTGCGGGAACCTGTCTTGGTTCAAAACTGGTCTCCTCTTTGATCAGTCGATCCATCCGGTTCAGCTTAAACAGCCGGAAATCTTTCCGCTTCAGGCACCAGCCCCAAACATACCAGCTGGACCATCGAAAGACCAGATAATATGGTTCTATCTTTCGGATGCTCTCCCCTGACGGTGCGTAATAATGAAAAGCAAGGATTTTTCTTTCTTCCACTGCTTCCTGGATCCGGGCTATCTTCGGTGCCAGAGAATCCTTATACCAGGAGGAAAGATCAATCAGCATGAAATCCCTGCCGCTTACGAAATCAGCGGTTCCCGGACTGAGTTTCTCCATCAGCTGTCCATAATATCTGCCTGGGCTGACACTGTCCAGACTGCGCAGACCTGCCAGGATCATCTTCATATCTCTGGAGGTCAGAAGCGTCCGGTCCATCCGGTAGCCTTCCATGATGCGGATCCCTCCGCCTGCACCCTGCAAGGTGAGGATGGGGATGCCTGCTCTGCATAAAGTTTCAATATCTCGGTTAATCGTTCTTCTGGAAACTTCAAATTTCTCTGCCAGCTCCGGCGCAGTAGTCTTCTCCTGCTGCAGAAGCACTGACAGGATTCCAATCAATCGGTCTGTTTTCATCTTCCTTTTTCCTTATCATAGCAAAATAAACACGACAACAGTCTGTCGTGTTTATTTTATCATTTTCTATTCTCTTTAGACAACGGATTTCACATTGTTTAGAAACTTGTTTTATATTTTCTGCATAAGGTCTGTCACATAGTTCTCGTTCTCACAGAACGGGTCAGGATCCGGTCGATGGCTTCGTATACATATGCCACCATTTCATCTGCCGGGTCTTTGACCCACTGCGCTGCATCGTAAAAGGTATAGGCAGTATCTGCCAGCCCGAACATGCTCACATCATTGGCAGAATCCCCGATACAATAAACCTCCTGCTGCTTGCCCAGCATCGTCAGCAGCTTCTCCATTGCGCTTCCTTTGGTCTGATCTTTCGCTGTGACCGCCAGGGAAAGGGTGTTTAATGTTACCTGAACCTCTTCCCGGCACTGATAGCGGATCTCACTGCCGATCCGAACCAGGCGGGGAATTTCCCGTTCTGTTCCAAAAGTTCTGATCCCGATCATATCAAACGCTTCTATCCCTTTCGCCTCTGTCCAGAACCGCTCCTGCTCTTCCTTGCCAGAATTCCCTTTTTCTCCATCCGACCAGCCATTGCACAGACTGCAGTTTCTCTTTCTTTTCGGATCATAGAAATAGACACAGACACCCGCGAAATTGCGGCACAGACGTAAGATTTCCATGCCTGCTGCCCCGGGAATGGTTCTGCTGAACAATTCGGTCCCATATGCGTCTTCAATCCGGCTTCCGTTATTCAGGATCAGATAGTCATAGGGCAGAGAAAACTGCCGGATCACAGAGTCTGCCTCCGCTTTGTTCCTTGCAGTGCAATAGACCAGCAGATTGCCGGATTGGTGAAATTCCCGGAGACTTTCCAGATCCTTCAGAGAATGCAGATGATTATCAAAAATCAAGGTTCGATCTATATCACAAAATAAAATTTTCTGCATAAAGCTCCTCCTTCCCCATGAAAAGCCATAGCCCACGAAAACCGTCCTGGTTCCTCTTTCTATCTTTCATTATACTGTGTGATACAGCCTGATTCTATCTGATTTCTGCACGATACTATAACAATCCTCCCCGCAGCCTCTTTGACTGCTTTCCCTTTGAATGCTTCCCAAAAGAAGCAGGATTTTTCTCTACAAATTTCTGCGAAAATCTGTGGGGCTTTTCTTGGTCCATTTACGGAATGTCTCGGAATAATAGCTTGCGCTTCCAAAGCCAACAGAAAAAGCGATTTCGATCATTGTCATATCGGTGTTTTTTAACAGTTCTATGCTTTTGTTAATGCGGTATTGGTTCAAATATACATTGGGAGACTGGGAAAAAAATTTATAAAACAGCCTGCAGCATTTGCTTTTCCCAACAGATCCTGACCGGGCAATCTCTGAGAGCGTTATCTTTTCCGCATAGTTTTTCTGGATAAAATCAACCATCTGTTTCATCGTCACCAGATCATGGTTCTGACGCTGCTTTGTCTGATCTTCCGCAGGCATATTCTCATAAAGGAGCGCCCAGATGGCAGAAAAATCGGACAGGATCCACAGCGGCGCTGATGTTTTATTTCTATTTTCATAGATTGAAACGATCCGGTCATAGATTTGTTTCTGCCAGGAACAGTCCGGAGATAAATAAAAAAACGGAGTCTGTATACTGCGGGTAATCGGCTGGATAAAATCCTGCTCAAAGGACGGGACAGAGCATAAGGCTACCGGATGAAGCAGAATGCACAGATACTCACATTCTGTTTTCTGATCAGAAAATCCATAATGCATCTGCCCGGAATTAATGATGATTCCACTTCCAGGCGGCAAATTCAAGATCTGCCCGTTGACATTATAGTCCATTTCTCCGTTTATGACCGCGATCAATTCTATCGCATCATGCCAGTGATTCAACGCCGCATAGTTGGCATAATTGGATAGAAATCCTTTGCGGATATAAAACGGGTAGCCGCAATAATCATAATTTACTTTTTCCGACTTATTCTGATCAAGTTCCATGGATATCATAGCAGCTCCCCCGCAAGATCACGATACAAAACACTTCAATAAAGCAACAGCAGTTTATAAGCTATAATTATATCCGGCAGAACAAAAAAGTCAAGCAAAGAGCAGAACCCTTCTTTTCCCTGTCCGACCAGCTGGTGCACAGGCTGCAGTTTCTCTTTCCTTTCGCATCATAGAAATAGACACAGACGCCCGGAAAGCCGTGACACAGCCGTAAGATTTCCATACCGGCTGCTGCGGGAATCATCCTGCTGAACAGTTCTGTGCCGTATGCATCCTCTATCCGGCTTCCATTATTCAGAATCAGATAGTCATAGGGCAGGGAAAACTGCCGGATCACAGAGTCTACCTCCGCTTTGTTCCTTACAGTACAATAGACCAGCAGATTGCCAGACCGACGAAATTTCCGCAGACTTTCCAAATCCTTTGGGGAATGCAGATGATTTCCGAAAATCAGAGTTTTATCCAGATCACAAAATACAATTTTCTGCATAGATCTCCCTTCCCCTGAAGGCTTCTAAAGCAGCAGCTCCGGCAGTTCCTCTGGCGTACGGAACAGGAAATCCGCCTCTGTACTTAAAATATTTGAATGATTCCACAGCACCAGCCCGGAAGCTATGCCTGCTCTTTTTGCACATTCCAGATCGGTCGGCATATCTCCCACATAAATACAGGAGGCTTCTTCGGCATGTTCTAATTCCATGAATTTATAAAGCGGTTCTGGTTCCGGTTTATGCTTCCTTGTGTCGTCTGCGCACACAATTCTGTCAAATAGCTCCTCCAGACGGAAGCCGGCAAAATATGCCCGGTATTCTTCTCTGGGTCTGGATGTTACGATTCCTAAAGAACACCCCTGTTCCCGCAGTTTGACCAGCATGTCTTTGATTCCGGGGAAAAAGGCAGCGGCTGAAGCATAGTTCTCATAATTTTTCGTCCACTTCTTCTCAAAGTCAGCATCCACAATGATTTGCATAGATTCCAGCGCTTTCTTTGCCGTAATCCCCAGGACGCCCCTCAGTTCTTCCAGCGGATACACATAATGATATTCTCTTAATGTATACTGCCAGGTTTTCAGCACTGCCTCTTCGGTGTCGATCAGTGTTCCGTCCAGATCAAAAATAATTGTATGATATTTCATTGCCTGCTTTCCTTCCCTCTTTTTCTTCATCATCTTCACTGCGTGTACCAGATACATCTGTCTGTTAAAATCACAGGCAGCTCCCTGCGCCATATAAATCAGATTTGACAGGATCACCGTGTCTGCCACTTCCTTGATACGTTCCATAACTCTCT
>DWVZ01000091.1 GCA_019119975.1 Candidatus Blautia merdavium
AGCGCCTTTTACGATCCTAGATGTTTCCGCTTACCTGGGAATTGAAAAACTGGAAGACTGCCAGAGAGGATACCGGGTGAAAGATCCGAAAAACGAAGCGAATGTGGTTTGCCCCTTTTGCGGGGATGCCAGAGGAAAGGCAAGTATCTGTGTCTGCCGTGACGGAGAAGTAAAAAATGTCTTTCACTGTTATGACTGCGGCAGCGGCTATAACATGGTGACCCTTTATGCGGAACTGAAACATATGAAGGGAAAGGACCGCTATAAAAGGGCCTACCGGGAGCTTTACCGGAAAAAACAGCGGCAGGGAAATGGAAAAATGCGATCCCGCAGGGCGATGCAGCAGGAATCTCAGAAAGTGAAGAAAAGAGCCAGCAGTCAGAAAAAGAAGATGGCAAAACCGCTGGATAAAGAGCAGGTGGATGAGACTTACCGGGCGATGTTAAAGTATCTTACCCTGGAGGATGTTCATAAAAAAGATCTGGTACGCCGGGGCGTCAGTGAGGAGATCATTAACCGGATGGTTAAAAAAGGCTATCGGAGTATTTCAGTAGAAGAAAGCCTGACGATTGCAAGAAGACTGCTCAAAGAAGGCTGTAAATTAGAAGGAGTGCCAGGATTCTTTAAAAACTGGAAGGGAGAATGGGACATTAATTTCCATGAGGGAAACCGGGGTTATCTTTGTCCGGTGTATGACATTGACGGTTTTCTGCGTGGTTTTCAGATCCGGCTGGATCAACCGAAAAAGAAGAATAAATATGTCTGGCTGTCAAGCAGCGGCATGGAGAAGGGAACTTCCATTACCAGTCTGGTAGGGGTATCCGGCACACCAAAAGGAGAGCGGATCTGTCTGACTGAGGGAATCTTAAAAGCGGAGATCGCATCCCAGCTTCTGGGCGTATGTTTTCTGGGAAATCCCGGAATCGGCAACTGGAGAGATCTATCTGAAGTGCTAAAAGCTGCGAAAGAGCGGGGCGTAAGACATGTGGAGGAAATGTATGATATGGACAAGATGCTTCGTCTTACCTGCCAGGAAGATTATGATGAAAACTGCAGCGAATGCGAGTATCAAGAGGAGCATGGAAATCCGGATTTTGAGTGCCCGAAGAAACGCCTAAAGCGGGATACCATCCGAAAAGGCTGTAATGCGGCTTACCGGGTCTGCCGGGAACTGGGACTTACCTGCGAGCGAAAGCTCTGGGATGTAGGAGATGACGGCCTTTGGGATGAACATGAGAAAGGGATTGATGACTGGGAGACCAGGGATTTAAGGAAGAAAGATAAGCGTGTATAAGCGGATCCTGTATCCGCAGAAAAGATATTTTTAGGTTATGCAAAAGGGGAACTTAATTTTTTAAGTTCCCTTTTTGCATGGCTTAAAAGCCATGAGAAGGGAGGTATTTTCATGATCCGTGACAGACCGGATGCATAAAGCGGCAGGGGAAAAGTTTTGAAAAGAAGGCGGCCTTAGAAAGAAGAGAACCCCTGCCCGGCAAGGCCGCCTGTTTTACAGGGATGAATGAAGATTTGGAACGAAAGGAGAGACGTATACTTGAAGAAAAAGTGGAAAACAAGGCTGACCGCAGGACTTCTGGCAGTGATGCTTGGGTGTTCCGCCCTTTTTAGTGTGCAGACGGATCCTGTATTTGCTGCGTCTGCAAAACAGGAAGAGTCCCAGAAGGTGGAGGCAGAGGATCTGACCATAGAAAAAGGGGAAGACTTTGACATTGCCAGTGATTTTACCGGGATCCATACAGAAGAAGGGGACAAAGTTTCCTATGTTGCCTCGGCAGATAAGGATGGAAAAGCTTTTGACGCAGACCGGCCAGGAACTTATGACTGTATTTACCAGGTAGAAAAAGTCACAGGCGAGACCTATGAAGTGGTCCGGACGATCACGGTTAGCAGTGAAAAAGAAAGCACGACTCCTTCGTCCCAGCAGAAGGAAAAGGATGCTTCATCCGAAGAGGAGGATCCTGACCCTGCCGGGGCGGAGATTGAGCTTGAGGGTGTGACGGAAGAGGATGCCCTATATCTTTCCGTTGTGCCATCCGCCCTTGCCTTGACAAGGGAAAGCGCAACCCTGGTACAGGGGGAGCGGATTTGGTATCCCAGTGACTTGGGGCATTACAGCACCTGCTATTTCTATGTCAATGACCGGCTGGCATACTGTATTGAATCCAACTTAAACTCTCCGCCGTCTGCAGACTATGTGGCGGAGATCTATGAGAGCAATTTGAATCTGCAGAAAGTCCTGTACTATGGATTCGGCGGCCCGGGAGACCTGACCGGGGATTATTTAAGCGGTTATGATGACCAGATGAAATATATCATGACTCATCTGGCCGCCAGCGTGGCATACGCAGGAGAAGAAGTGGGATTCCACGGATGCTATGAAAGCGGGATCCAGAAATATGGGATCCGGGAATATATCCAGTTCCTTTACAGCCAGGAGGCTCCGCCAAGTGCGGCCATCAGCCTTTCCTCTACTCAGGAAAAGGCTTACTTAGAGGGCGATGTGCAGAGAACTGCCAATATCACCTTAAATGGGGATCACAGAAACTATATCACCCTGAGCCTTCCCACAGGCGTAACCTATCATGATACAAACGGCGGGGAACAGAGTGGAGGAAGCGTAACGATTTACGGAGGCACCACCTTCTACTTTACCGCTGCAAAAACTGTACACGGGACATGGAACTCCGGAAACTTAAGCGGTCAGATCGGCGCCCAGTGGAAGACCCTGGTGGTTTCCGCAGGGGACGGCTATCAGGACGTGGGCTATGGAGAATTTTATGAGGAACCAAGCGCTTCTGTCAGCTTTTCCATCCAGTGGATGGATTTCTCCTGGGTGGAAGTGATCAAGCAGGATGCACAAAGCGGCGTCCGTCTGGCAGGCGCTGCTTTCGGGATCTACCGGGATGAAGCCTGCACGGATCTCATCACTAAGATGCCGGCGACCGATGAAAACGGCGCCACAAAGGCAGAACTGAACATGGGAGAAGGGACCGTTTACTTAAAAGAAATCTCAGCTCCGGAAGGCTACAAACAAAATCCAACGGTCTATAAAGTGGAACTAAAAGTTGCGGCCACCCAGACGGTAACCGTGACCAATGAGGAACAGAAAGGAAAGATCGTGATCCGCAAACAGGGCGAGCGGCTGTCCGGAGTATCCGGAGAAGAGGGAAATCTTTCCTTTACCTATGAAAATGCACCATTTGCAGACGCCCAGTATAAGATCTATGCGGCAGAGGATATCTACAGCCAGGATAAACAGACCCTGATCCATCATGCCGGGGATCTGGTTTCAGAACTGACTACTGGAGCTGATGGCAGCTGTGAGAGCGGGATGCTCTATCTGGGCAGTTACCGGATCGTGGAAACCAAAGCGCCCCATTCCCTGACCATCGGGGAATCCGAGGAAGAGCGGACGAAAAACGTGACCCTTTCCTATGCCGGCGAAACAGTGGAAGTGGTAGAGGAAGAAGCTGCCTATACCAATGCACGGCCGAAGGTGGAAGTACAGGTCGTAAAGAAATCGGCAAATGAGGATGTGACCTTACAAGGCGCTGTGTTCGGGCTGTATGCGGCAGAGGACATTACCACTGCCGACGGTACCGTACTGGTAAAAGCGGGTACACTGATTCAGAGCGTGGAATCCGATGGAGATGGCAACGCCGTGTTTACCGCAGATATTCCCGTTGATTTCCATTATGCAGTAGAAGAGATCCAGGCACCGGAATTTTACTATATGAGCAGCGACCGGTATGAATTCTACTATGCGTATCAGGATGATACGACCTACACATATCAGTTTGCCCACAC
>DWVZ01000092.1 GCA_019119975.1 Candidatus Blautia merdavium
GGAAAAACAGTGGGGACGCCCCTGTACAGAGCTGCCTTCCTTTATCATCAAAAGGCTTCCTTTCCGGTTTACCTATAACAACAATTATTTCAATGACCGCTACCAGGGAATCCCGGAGGGCGGATATACCAGGATTGTAGAAAAGATGCTGGACGGCATTGAGGTAAAGACCAATACGGATTACTTTACCTTTATTAAGGAGAACCCTGATATCGCAGAGAAGACGGTGTTTACCGGTATGATCGATGAATATTTCGGATATCAGCTGGGCGCTTTGGAATACCGTTCCGTACGTTTTGAGACAGAGGTTTTGGATACAGACAATTACCAGGGAAATGCAGTTGTGAATTATACAGACCGGGAAGTTCCCTATACCCGGATCATTGAGCACAAACATTTTGAATTCGGAACCCAGGAGAAAACCGTGATTTCCAGAGAATATTCCTCTGAATGGAAAGTGGGAATGGAGCCTTATTATCCGGTAAACAACCAGCAGAATAACGACCTGTTTGAAAAGTACAAAGAGCTGGCTGCAAAGGAGAAAAACGTTATCTTCGGAGGACGCCTTGGAAATTATAAATATTATGACATGGATAAAGTCATCGAGGCGGCTCTGGAAACAGCAGAAAAGGAATTATAAAGGGATATGCAAAAGAATAGAAAAGGGCGGTATCGTTTTCTGACGATACCGATTTTCCTGCTTTATATCGCAGCCTCCTGTCTTTTGAATGGGAAAATCTTCCGGATGGGCATACTGCCGGACAAATATGCAGGGATTGCTGTGGGAATCCAGATCTTCCTGGCACTCCTGTTTCTTCTCCTGCAGATGCGGAAAACAACTGCTATCTTTGCTTCCATTTTGGCGCTTTTGCTCACGGCAGCCTTGGGAACCGGTACGGTTTATCTGGAGAGGACCTGGCAGGTAATGGAACATATCACCGCCGCACAGACAGAGGAAGCGCTGGTATCTGTGTATGTGAAAAAAGACAGCGTAGCAGAATCTCTGAAAGATGTGGTGGACTATAAAATGGGAATCGTAAAAGAACTGGATGCGGAGAATACCAGAAAAGCAGCAGATTCCATTGAAGAGGAGCAGGGAACAGAACTGGCACTTACAGAGTTTGACAATATGCTGGTGATGGCAGACGCGCTGGCAGAGGGAAATCTCCGCTCTATGCTGCTGAATGACGCCTATCTTGATGTCTTAGGGGAAATCCCGGGATATGAGTGGGTAAAAGAGGATCTGAGAAAACTTGCAACCATAAAGACGGCAGTACAGAAGACAGCAGAAGCGCCCGCAGAAGGAAACCAACAGACAGAGAAGCAGGACCAGGATCCCCAGGCGGACACAGACGCCTTCCTTCTGTATATCAGCGGCATTGACACCTACGGCGGCATCACAGCCCGCTCCAGAAGCGATGTCAACATCCTGGCAGCAGTAAATCCCGCAGCAAAGGAAGTTTTCCTCCTCTCCACACCCAGAGATTACTATGTAGAGTATTCTGTGACCGGAGGAGCGAAGGACAAGCTGACCCATGCCGGCATCTATGGCGTGGAGGCTTCCATGGACGCATTGGAGCGTCTGTACGGAAGATCCATTGACTATTATGTGCGCATGAATTTTACCGGATTTATGGATATCATTGACGCCTTAGGAGGCGTGGATGTCTATTCGGACAGGGAATTTACAGTGCCTGGCGTGAAGACCTATACCCAGGGATACAACCATGTCAACGGAAAGGAAGCCCTGGCTTTTGCCAGAGAACGGTACAGCTTTGCAGAGGGAGACTACCACAGGGCAGAGGACCAGATGGAAGTCATACGGGCAGTAATCGACAAGTGCGCATCTTCCGCCCTGCTTTCTAATTATGATTCTGTCATGGCGGGGATCGAAGGAAGCTTCGAGACCAGTATGCCCCAGGAAAAGATTGCGGAGCTGATCCGGGGACAGATTGAGGATACTGCTAAATGGACTGTGACCTCCTACACGGCTCTGGGCACGGGAAAGATGGCAGAAACCTATTCCATGCCGGGACAGGCGCTTTCGGTCATAGAGCCGGACCGCTCTTCTGTGGAAGAAGCAAAGAAGCGCATAGAGGAAACTTTTAACAAAACAAACTAGGTGAAAGATGCCTGATCGTACAAAGGAGAATGAGGACTATGGTAAATCCTGTAACAGCCATGAAGGTATTAAATGAGCGCAAGAAATTTATGAAAAAGCATCCGGATTTTTTTGACTACTTTGTAGGTGTCTTCGGCAGCGGAGTGGAGGAAGGGACTGAGATTGAACTGAGCATTCAGAGACCGGGGGAAGAGAAGACTTCTTCCAAGATCCGGGTGGCAGATTCGGACCTGAAGATTTTTGAAGGGCTGAAAGAACTGATCAATTAAAACGGCAGGAAGCATTTGGGTATTGCCGGACAGAAATGATATACCGGAATCTGGGACTAACGCAAAATCACAGGAAGAAAACAGCAGGGCATCGCCAGCCATGTAAGAAGGTGATACCCTGCCTTTTCTTTTTATTCTCCCAATACTTCCCGGAACGCTTCCATCAGCTCATCGTTTTTCTCAGGGCTCATAATGCAGAAGCGGATATAAGAGGAATCCAGGAAGGGGAAGGTGGAGCAGTCCCGGATCATCAGCCCTTTCCGGATACAGTGGTCAAACATTTTTTCGGAAGTCACCTCTTCCTTCAAAATCTTCACCAGGAAGAAATTGGAGCAGGAAGGAAAGACTTTCACAGATTTCCAGGAGGAGAGCAGCTGATAGAGCCGGTCCCGTTCTGTGCAGATCAGTTCCCTGGTCTGCCGGATATACTCCTGATCGGAGAACATGATGCAGCCGGCGATCTCTGCCAGGCTGTTGATGGTCCAGGGATTTTTCTTGGTATTGATATATTTCAGCAGATCCGGATTTCCTGTGACCGCATAGCCCAGACGAAGCCCCGGCGCGGCGAAAAATTTGGAGATCCCCCGCAGGACGATCAGGTTATTATAATTGTTGGTTAAAGGGATAGAGGAAACCTTGCTGCTTTCCGGCGCGAATTCTTCGTAAGTCTCATCCACCATGACAGAGATGCCGTGCTGAAGGGAACAGTCCAGGATCCGGCGCATCTCTTTTCGTGAGATGGCAGTGGCAGTGGGATTGTTGGGATTACAAAGCACCAGCAGGTCAATGCCGTCGTTTAGCTGGGAGCACAGATCTTCCACATCCATCTGGAAATCATTTTCCTCTTTCAGGGGATAATACAGGGTATGGCCTCCTTCCAGGGAAATTTCCCTCTCATATTCGGAGTAAGTCGGTCCCAGGATCAGCGCCTTTTTCGGATGGGTGGTCTGAATAAAGAGGGAGATCAGCTCAGTGGATCCGTTTCCCACGATGATGTTTTCAAACTGGGCGCCTGTGTAAGCGCAGATGCTTTTTCTCAGCTTGGTATAGTCCCGGTCGGGATAGGAAGCGATGGCATCCACGTGTCTGGACAGGGTATCCCTCAGAAGGGGAGAGATGCCCAGAGGGTTCACATTTGCGGAAAAGCTGGTGATGTCTTCTTTCTTTATATGATAAATTTCTTCGATTTTTTCCAGGTCGCTGCCGTGAAAATGGTCTTTATGCTTCAGCATGCATATCCTTCCTTTCTTCCAACAAAAGTTGCACATCAAACTTTTGTAGTGTATAATTTGGTATAATCGCTTATGTTTTATACTAACAGAATCTGAATGTGAGTTCAATACTTAATACAGTAGGACAGGATAAGGGTGGATACTTTGAAGAGACGAATGGAACAACTGATAAACGGAAGATTTGAATATGAAGTGCCGAAGCTTCTGCTCTCCGGTGAGGAGATCCGGCTGAGCACCACGCCCAAAGACCGGGCAAGAGGGGAGCTGGTCCTGGCGGCAGAGGACAGGAGCAGGATCAAAGGAATTGCCTGGTCCAGCCACAGAAGATTTCTCCTGGGAAAGGAAAAGTTTTCCGGTGAGCAGATCCAGATTCCCTACGGTGTGGATGCCAAAGGGTTAAAGGACGGAGATACCATAGAAGGCGAAGTGGTGCTCAGTACCAGTATCGGAGAATACCGGGTGCCTTTTTTTGTGCTGGTAAAGAAACCGGAGGTCAAGTCCTCCCAGGGAACGCTGGGAAGCTTTGACGACTTTGTAAAGCTGGCGCGGGAGGATTTCCGGGAGGCATACCGCCTGTTCCTGGACCCTTCCTTTGCTGAGATCCTGAAAGGCGAGCCCGGGCTTCTGCCTGCCTATGGATCCATGAGCAAAAATCCGGTTCCCTATCAGAACCTGGAGGAGTTTCTCATAGGTTCCGGCAGGAAGCAGCCTGTCATGCTGAGTCTGGAAAAGGACCGGCTGGAGCTTTATGAGGTCCAGACTTCGCTGAAGGATACCCTGCGTCTGAAGAGAAGCGGCTGGGGCTATCTGCGGGCAGAGGTGACCGTAGAGGGAGATTTCCTGGAAGTGGAGAAAAAGGTCATCGGGGACGGACATTTCATCGGGAGCTATTACGATTTAGAATACATTATCCGCAAGGAGAATCTGGGAAGAGGGAAAAATTACGGCAGGATCCGCATCCAGACGGTCTACCAGACCTTGACCTACACGGTGACTGCCTCCAAGGGCAGCCGTATCCAGGTGAATGTGACTGCCTATGAGAAGAGAAAAAGGCTGGAAGGCTCCAGAGATTTCCTTGCCATGTGCATGGGAAAGCTGCCGGTACAGGAGTGGGCAAAGAAAGCGCTCCAGATGCTGGAAGAGCTGGCAGAGAACGGCTACTTTTCTGTAGAATCCCAGCTCTATGAGGCGTACGTTCACACCCGGGCAGGGGACAAAGCCAAAGCCCGGATGCTTTTGGATGCTCTGGAGAAGAACCAGCGGGTGCGTAAAGAAGAGACGGTAAGAGGCGCCTTTTACTATGTGGATTATCTGGCTGAGCGCAGCGCAGACAGCAGCAGAACCCTTGCTGAGAAGATCTGGCAGCTTTACCGCAGACGACCGGACAGTTTCCTGCTCCTTCTTATGGTCATGGAACTGAACCAGGAGGAAGTGCGCAGTCAGTCCGGCAAGCTGTTTTATCTTGAAGAACAATACCGTACAGGGTGCAGGAGTCCGCTGCTCTATCTGAAAGCCTGCGGCATGGCTGCACAGGACGGCACGGTTTTCCGGAAGCTTAATGACTTTACCATACAGGTGCTGCGGTTTGCGGCTAAGAATCAGATCCTCACAGAAGAGATGGCATTTCGCGCCGTAGATCTGGCAGGACAGATGAAGGTCTTTTCCAAAGCAGTTTATCAGTTATTGGAATATATTTATGAAACCTATCCTTCGGAGCATGTGATCCGGGCGATCTGCCAGCTGATCATGAAAGGAGAGCCAAGGAGGGAAGAATATTTCCGGTGGTATGAACTGGCAGTAGAAGCAGAGCTGAAGATCACCGGACTTTACGAATATTACATTGAGACTATGAGCCGGAATTACCAGAAGGTGCTGCCCAAGGTCATCCGCCTGTATTTCGGGTACAACAATACCCTCAGCGACCAGAAAAAAGCTTTTGTATACAGCAGCGTGATCCGCAATAAGGCAGTGGACCGGGAGACTTATCTCTCCTATCAGAGCGCCATGGAAAAGTTTGCTGTGGAGAAGATCAAGGAAGGCAGGATGAACGAGGACTTCGCAGTGGTCTACCAGGAATTCTGCACCAACTCCAAGGATGAGAATGTCAGAGCCGCGCTGGGACGAGTGATGTTTACCTACCGGCTGTACTGCGACGATCCTAAGATCCGCAAGGTGATCGTGCGTCACGGAGCCTTTTGTGAGGAGCAGGTCTATGTGTGCGCGGATAAGACTGCCTATATCCATCTGTACAGCAAGGATGCGGTGATCCTCTTTGAGGACAGCGGGCAGAGGCGGTATACGGGAACGGTGGATTATAACTGCCGCAGTCTTCTGGATATCGAAGAGCTGGCGCAGAAGCTGCAGGAAGTCCCTGGCAGTGATCCGGGACTGCTGCTTTATCTGGCAGGAGACCTGCATCAGGAAAGAACGGTTACAAAAGAAAACGCGGCGGTCTTTGAAAAGATCCTGAAGCAGGAGGCATTCTGCGAAGAGTACCGCCAGAACATCCGGAAGAAACTGCTTCTATACTACCAGGAACATATGGAGAATACCAACCTGCGCAGTTCCCTGATGGAAATGGATTTCCGGGAATTTGCCAAAGTAAACAAAGAACTTCTGATCACCATCCTGGTCCATCAGAATATGTACCCCGGCGCCTATGACCTGCTGACAGAGTACGGATACGAAGGTGTGCCTATGCCGGTACTTCTGCGGCTGTGCAGCAAGATGGTCCTGGCAATGGAGTTTGAGTATGATGAGGAGCTGGTGCTCCTTGCCTGCCATATCGTAAAGGAAGGCGTGTACGACGAAGCCCTGCTTCAGTACCTGGTCAAGCATTTTGAAGGTCCGGTAAAAGAAATGGCGTATCTGTGGCAGCGGGCAATGGGATTCGGACTGGACTGCTACCAGCTGGAGGAAAAGATCCTGATCTACAGCATGTTTACCAGATACTGTCCCAAAGAGGGGCTGAAGATTCTGGAGGAATACATCAGCCAAGGCGGAAGAGAGCTGGTGATCCTTTCCTACCTTACCTTTGAATCCTATGGATACTTTGTGGGCGAGGAGCCGAAAGCAGATTTTCTGTTTGAAGCCCTGGAGAAGATCACAGACCGGAAATGGGAATGCGACATTGTGTGCCGCCTGGCGCTGTTAAAGCATTATACCGAAACAGGAAGCTGGAGCCGGGAGCAGATGGAACGGGCAGAAAAGATCCTGGCAGAATGTGAGAAACAGAACCTGCGGTTTGCCTTTTTCGGGGAACTGCCCAAAGAGCTGCTCTTTGCGGGACAGCTGGAGGATAAGGTCTTCGCCCAGTGCAGGGCAGAACCGGGAGCCAAGGTGATCCTCCATTACAAAGTGGACCGGGAAAACGCGCCGGGCGCCTGGAAGACGGAGCCTGTGAAAGAGCGGTATCAGGGATTTTACAACAAAGAATTTATTTTGTTCTACGGAGAAGAGCTCCATTATTATTTCGAGACAGAAAAAGACGGCAGGAAGGAAATAGGGGAAGAGGAGACTCTCACAATTTCCGAAGGCAGCTGGAAAGGCACCAGTAAATATCAGATGATCAATTCCATGCTGGTGTTCCGGGCACAGAAAGAAACCGAACAATTAAAAGAGACGGTTGTAAGATATCAGAAACAGGAAAAAATGATCGATGAGCTGTTCGGGCTGATGGATTAGGAGGAAGCGCAAGATGAATGAAACCAGAAATATTATCGTTGGCCTGGATATCGGCAGGAGCCATTCCCAGATCTGCTATTTTGACAGGAAGGAAAGAGAACCGGTCTCTGTTTCTGTAAAGGCAGGAAGCAACCTCTATGAGTTTGCCACCCTGCTGTCGAAAACCCCTGGAAAAGAGGTGTGGCACTGCGGTCTGGAAGCGGAGTTCCACACTGCCCATGAGGGAGACCTTCCGGTCTATGGGATCCTGGGCATCTGCGGGGCAGAGACTCCTGTGCAGATCGACGGCAGGGAGTATCTGCCGGAAGAACTGATGGCACATTATCTGCAAGGCTGCATCGGGCTTCTGGGAGTGGGAGACCCCGTCCGGCAGATTAAAGCCATCATGGTGACGGTTCCCCTTTTGAACGCCCCTCTGGTGAGAGCCCTGCAAAAGGCAGGGGAGCGGCTGGGATTTTCCAGAAAGCAGCTGTATCTCCAGGATTATGCAGAAAGCTTTTATTATTATGCCATGAACCACCGCAGGGAAAACTGGAACCGCAGAGCCGGCTGGTTTATCTTTGACGGAAACCAGGTGTCCTTTGCCAAACTGGAGATCGATGCCTCCCGGCGTCCCATGCTGGCAGCTGTCCGCTTTGGAGAGTCTGCTATGCTTCCGGAGGATCCCCAGGAGCGGGACGATGCGTTTCACCAGCTGATCGCCGATTCCTGCAGGAGCGACGCCTACACCAGTATTTATATGGTGGGACCCGGCTTTGACCAGAGCTGGGCAGTCCGCTCCATTCCCTACCTGTGCAGGAATCAGAGACGCGTCTACTATGGAAATAATTTATATGTAAAGGGCGCCTGCTTCGGCGCCAGGGAAAAGTGCGGGGAAGATGAGCTGAAGGGACTGCAGTATTTAAGCCCCATGATGATTAAGAGCAATGTGAACATGGAGATGGATGTAGGCGGATCCCTGCGCAATGTCCCCATTGTGGAGGCAGGCAGGCTGTGGTACGAAGTCTACACCAGCCTGGAGCTGATCCTGGATGAGAAGGAGGAGCTGGAGTTCACCGTGATCCCCATGGAAGGCGGAAGCAGGGCAAAGTTTGTCATGAAGCTGCCCGGACTTCCCAAACGTCCTAACAAGACCACCCGGCTTTTGCTGACCGTCACATATGAAAGTGAGGAACAGTGCCTGATCCGGGCGGAGGATCTGGGATTCGGAGAGCTGTTTCCCTCGGACGGGAAAGTATGGACAGAGAAAGTATCATGGTAAAGGAGAGTGAAGGTTTTGGGAGGATATATTCTGTGTCAGGTAAAAAAGGCATCCCTGCCGTATTATATTGAAAATATCAGCACGAATATCTATACCATAGAGGAACTGTGCTATTATTTTTACCATAACATCTACCTTCTGGATGAGACCATTATCAATGAGCATCTCTGCGACTGGCTGAAGAAGGAGCTGGGACTTGTCAATCTGTACCGGAGACTGTATAAGATCCTGGAGGAGGAGAAAGGGACCGCGGAGTTTATCCTGGCGATTTTTAAAGAGATCCATTATCTGACCCACAGTGAATTTAAGAAATTAAATGAGACGCTGGAATTGCTGCAGGAGCAGCCGATGATCGTCAGGGAAAAGAAAAAGGGAGATTATCTGGCAGGGAACCGGATGTATGTCAATGCCCTGCGGATTTATGAACATGCTCTGGAAAAAGAGGAGAAGGAAGGTCTCGGAGAGCAGTTTTCAGGAGAGATCTGGTATAATATGGGCTGTGCTTATATGCACCTGTTCCAGTTTCGGGAGGCTTCAGACTGCTTCCTGGAAGCCTTTAAGCTGCTGCGTTCCAGGCAGGCAATGACTTCCCATCTGCGCGCCGGATATCTGGCAGACCCTGAGAGTTTCCATCAGCTGTGCCAGAATGCGGGGGCAGATGAGGAACAGGAGGAAGAGATCCGAAGAACGCTGAAAGAGACCATGGAAAGGATCCAGGTGCAGGAGGAGGACCCGGAGAAGCTTTTGGAAGGGTTTATCCGGGGATACCACAAAAGCACGGGATTTTAGCTTGTTTTTTCACAGTTGATGTTATATAATCCATGTGTGCGCAAAGGAGAAGGAGAAATTCTCTCCTGCGCATGCGACAGTCAAGAAGGAAGAATGCCGCCGGTATTCTTAGAGCAATGGAAGAAAAGAAAACAGTAGAGAGGTAAGAGAATATGAATACAGACAGATACGTAAGTCCGTTATCCGAACGTTATGCAAGCAAAGAGATGCAGTATATTTTTTCTCCTGATATGAAGTTCCGTACCTGGAGAAAACTGTGGATCGCACTGGCAGAGACGGAAAAGGAACTGGGACTGAATATCACCCAGGAGCAGATCGATGAGTTAAAGGCACACGCGGATGACATCAATTACGATGTGGCAAAGGAAAGAGAGAAACAGGTGCGTCATGACGTAATGTCACATGTCTATGCTTACGGTGTGCAGTGCCCCAAAGCGAAAGGCATCATCCATCTGGGTGCTACCAGCTGCTATGTAGGGGACAACACCGATATCATCGTGATGACAGAAGCCCTGAAGCTGGTGCGCAGAAAGCTTCTCAATGTAATAGCAGAACTTGCCAAATTTGCTGATGAATATAAATCACTTCCTACCCTTGCCTTTACCCATTTCCAGCCTGCGCAGCCTACTACCGTAGGAAAGAGAGCCACTCTGTGGATGCAGGAATTTACCCTGGATCTGGAGGATCTGGATCATGTGCTGAATACCATGAAGCTTCTGGGTTCCAAGGGAACCACGGGAACACAGGCAAGCTTTCTGGAGCTGTTTGACGGGGATCAGGAGACCATTGACAAGATCGATCCTATGATCGCAGAGAAGATGGGATTCAAGGAGTGCTATCCGGTATCCGGACAGACTTATTCCCGCAAGGTAGACACCCGTGTGTTAAACGTACTTGCAGGCATCGCTGCCAGCGCTCACAAATTCTCCAATGATATCCGCCTTCTGCAGCATTTAAAAGAAGTGGAAGAACCCTTTGAGAAGAGCCAGATCGGATCTTCCGCGATGGCATATAAGAGAAACCCCATGAGAAGCGAGCGGATTGCCTCTCTTTCACGCTTTGTTATGGTGGATGCTTTAAACCCGGCGATCACTTCTGCCACCCAGTGGTTTGAGAGAACCCTGGATGACTCTGCCAACAAGAGACTTTCCGTGCCGGAAGGCTTCCTGGCAGTGGACGGCATTCTGGATCTGTGCCTGAATGTGGTAGACGGACTTGTGGTATATCCCAAGGTGATTGAAAAACGTTTAAGAAGCGAACTGCCGTTTATGGCAACGGAAAATATCATGATGGATGCAGTAAAAGCAGGCGGTGACCGTCAGGAGCTGCATGAAAGGATCCGGGAATTATCTATGGAAGCAGGAAAAACGGTGAAAGTAGAAGGAAAGGAGAATAACCTTCTGGAGCTGATCGCTGCGGACCCGGCATTTAATATGAGCCTGGAGGATCTGGAAAAGACTATGGATCCTGCAAAATATACAGGAAGAGCAGCCGTTCAGGTAGACGCTTTCCTGAAAAATGTCATCCATCCAATACTGGAATCCAACAAAGATGTTCTGGGAATGACAGCGGAGATTAACGTATAAATCAAGAATCGTATGGAGAACGTATCCGGAGGCGGTATTGGTCCGCCTCCGTTTTCCTTATAAGAAGACGGGGAAGAGCAGAGCACATGATCGGTACTGGCAGGAGAAGTATTTCAGGAAAAGGATATTTAAGAGAAAAAGAAATTTAAAAGAAAACATTTAAAAGAAGAGGAGGGATACTATGTATCAGAAAAAAGGAGGAAATCCCAAAGCACTTTTGCCCATCGGCGTTTTTCTGGTGATCTTCATCGGCGCGGGGGTCCTCTCCAGGGATTTCTATACTATGCCGGCGATTGTAGGTTTTCTTATCGCGCTGGCAGTGGCATTTGCCCAGAACAAAAGAGTGCGGTTTCAGGATAAGATCTCGATTATTTCCAAAGGCATCGGGGAGGAAAATATTGTCACCATGTGCCTGATCTTTCTGGCAGCCGGAGCCTTTTCCGGAACCATTCAGGCAGCCGGAGGCGTGGACAGCACCGTCAATCTGGGGCTTTCCATCCTGCCGTCCTCCATTGCGGTGGTAGGGCTGTTTGTGATCGGCTGCTTTATCTCAGTTTCCATGGGAACCTCTGTGGGGACCATCACTGCTATGGCGCCCATCGGCGTGGGAATCGCAGAGAAGACAGGCATCGCTATGCCCATCTGTATGGGAGCCATTGTCTGCGGAGCAATGTTTGGAGACAACCTGTCTATGATCTCCGATACCACCATTGCGGCAGTCCGGACCCAGGGATGCGATATGAAGGATAAATTTAAGGAGAACTTTCTCATTGTCCTTCCGGCAGCGATCATCACCGCAGTGCTGTTCTTTTTTATCGCCGGAGGCAATTCAGGAGAGATTGCGGGAGACCTCAGCTATGAAGTGATCAAGGTTGTTCCTTATCTGGTCGTTTTGATCGGGGCGCTGATGGGTGTCAATGTATTTCTTATCCTCATTGCGGGGACAGTCCTGGCTGCGGCAGTGGGCGTGGGAACCGGCGCCTTTGCCTTTGGCGAACTGTTCCAGAAGATGGGAGAAGGCGTTACCAGCATGTATGACATTACAGTGATCTCCATTGTGGTGGCAGCTATCGTGGCGCTGGTAAGAGAGTACGGCGGCATTGAATTTATCCTGAATCTGATCAAGAAAAGAATCAGCGGAGAACGGGGAGGAGAATTAGGAATCTCCCTGCTGGTGCTGCTGGTAGACTGCTGTACTGCCAACAATACGGTTGCCATTGTTATGGCAGGTCCTATTGCAAAAGAGATCAGTGACGAGTTCGGGGTTTCTCCCAAAAGGAGCGCCTCTCTGCTGGACATCTTCGCGTCGGTAGGACAGGGGATGATCCCTTATGGCGCCCAGCTTCTGACGGCTGCGGGAATGGCTGCGATCTCACCGGTAGAGATCATGCCCTATCTGTTTTACCCTATTTTGATGGCAGTCAGCGCATTGCTGTTCATCTTTTTGCGGAGAAGGGAAGTACAGAGGAAATAAGAAAAGAGGAAAAAGAAATCTGCATGCTGGGGAGAGAAACCTGGCGGCAGATTTCTTTTTTTGGCTGAAACCCTGCGCCGGATATGGGAATCTAATAAGTGTAAGCGAAAAGGAAGAAACCTTTCGGTCTTACAATCCAGAAATCAGTACTGATTCAGAACAGGAGAACCTATGAACAAAGAAGAATTTATACAGGAAGTCCGAAGTGCGGAAGAAACACTGTACCGGGTGGCGCTGTCCATCCTGCGCAATGAACCTGACGCGGCAGACGCCGTACAGGAAGCCCTCCTGCGGGCATATGAGAATCTGCATACCCTGCGGAAGAAACAGTATTTTAAGACCTGGCTGGTACGGATCCTCATGAATGAATGCTACAAAATCCAGAAACGGCAGAAAAGGCTGGTATCTTATGAAGAATATATGCAGCAGGAAAGCGGAAGGGAAGATCCCTGCTACACGGACCTGTACCAGGCGATCCTGGAACTTCCTCAGGAAATGAGGACCGCAGTGGTGCTGTTCTATATGGAGGGCTTTTCCATTGAGGAAATTGCTTCCATCACAGGCAGCTGCAAAAGCACGGTAAAGACCCGGCTCTTTCGGGCAAGGGCGCAGCTTCGGAAAAGTTTAGAAGACAGGGAGGAAGCCATATGCTGAATCAGGAAAAATGGAAAGGACCAACACCTACAGAAGAGTTTCACCGGCGTTTTGAGGAAACCCTCACGGAGATTGAAAACATGCCGGAAGAAAAGAGAGGGGCAGGATTTGCCAGGAGAAAACTGATACAGGGATGTGCCGCGGCGGCAGCCTGCACAGCTTTCTTTGCGGGTATCTGCGCAGCCAATCCGGTATGGGCATCGGAACTGCCGGTGATCGGGGAGCTTTTTCAACTGGTGGAGGAAAGGCTCAGCTTTTCCGGGGATTATGATAGTTATATGGAATCGGTGAAAACTGAGGGAAGCTCTGAGGCGGATACAGACGCCGCAAACGCCAGCCAGTCCGCCAGCGATCAGGGAATCACTATAAAAGCATCCGAAGCCTACTGCAATGGAACAGCCATGTACGTATCCTTTTCCATGGAATCCCAGGAACCATTTCAGGAGACCATGGAGAAGCAGGATGGGAATCCCAGCGTGATCCTTGATACAGAATTGCAGATTCAGGATGGGGAGGTGCTGTTTTATCCGCTGGCGCCGGAAGGAAGCTTTACGGATGACCATACCTATGTGGGCATGATCCGCCTGGAGCTGGGAGATCTGGGGCTTGGTCAGGCGCCTGGAGAAAACTTTCTGGCGAATTTTCATATTACAGAGATTGTGGGAGATTTAAAAAATCCGGATAGACCGGATACCGGATATACAGAGGAAGAGCTGGCAGCCATGTCCGAGGAGGAGTGGAAGCAGGTGACCCGGGAGGCTGAGGACAAGGGAGAATGGAATCAATATCCCAATGCCCGTGAACATTGGTGGAAGGACGGTTCCTGGGAATTTACCGTGGAGGTTCCTGTGAATCTGGACCAGGTGCAGACCGTGGAGCTTATGGATGCAGCGGATTCGGGGATTGGTATTGAATCGGTGACACTTACGCCTTTTGAAATTTCCCTGAAAGAGCTGGATGCCAATCAGGAGACGGCTACCATGCCTGTCATGATGGATGCGGATTTCCAGCTGCTGAACGGCGGCGTGAACGTTACCACGGCTGCTGTAGGCGGACATGACCTTTCTACCGTATACATTTATATCTGTGATTATACAGAGTATATGGACCAGCTGAAGCCTCAATATTACAATGGGGAGATCGCAGAGGAGGAGTTTCGGAATCTGCTGGAAGAAAAAGCGCTTTATAAAACAGAGGTGCATTTTGATCATATGGAAAACTGACTAGCTCATTTGATAGAAAGGGCAGCTGCGGGCAATCCGGGGCTGCTCTTTTCCTGGGCAGCTTTTCGGCAGATTATCGAGTTTTTTCACTTTTTGTCTTTATTTCTGGCTGAAAATGTAGTATGATACTTAGGGACAATTCGCGGCGGATTCTGTCTGCCGTTGAAATAATCAGAATTACAGGAGGAATTTAAAATGGTAAAAGCAGTAGTAGGGGCAAACTGGGGAGATGAAGGGAAAGGTAAGATCACGGATATGCTCGCACAGGAGTCAGACATTATCGTAAGATTCCAGGGCGGCGCCAATGCAGGCCATACCATTGTAAATAATTATGGAAAATTTGCGCTCCATACCCTTCCTTCCGGTGTGTTCTATGACCATACCACCAGTGTTATTGGAAATGGTGTGGCTTTAAATATCCCGGTACTGTTTAAAGAGATCCAGTCAATTGTGGAAAAAGGAGTGCCTATGCCCAAGATCAAGGTTTCTGACCGGGCGCAGATGGTCATGTCCTATCATATTAAGTTTGATGAGTATGAGGAGGAGCGCCTTGCAGGCAAATCCTTCGGTTCCACAAAATCCGGGATCGCACCGTTTTATTCAGATAAATATGCGAAGATCGGTTTTCAGGTAAGTGAATTATTTGAAGCGGAAGAGGAACTGAGAGAAAAAGTAGTACGTGTCTGTGAGACAAAAAATGTGACGCTGGAGCATTTATATCACAAACCGCTGTTAAATCCTGACGACATCATGGAAGAGTTAAAGCAGTACAAAGAGATGGTGGCGCCTTATGTATGCGACGTTTCCCTGTATCTGTGGAATGCTTTAAAGGAAGGAAAGGAAGTGCTTTTAGAGGGACAGTTAGGTTCCTTAAAGGATCCGGATCATGGAATTTATCCTATGGTAACTTCTTCCTCCACTCTTGCAGCATACGGCGCTGTGGGCGCAGGTGTTCCGCCCTATGAGATCAAGAAGATCATCACTGTGTGCAAGGCATATTCCAGCGCGGTAGGCGCAGGCGCTTTTGTTTCAGAGATTTTCGGAGAAGAGGCAGATGAGTTAAGACGCAGAGGAGGAGACGGCGGAGAGTACGGCGCGACCACAGGTCGTCCCAGACGTATGGGCTGGTTTGACTGTGTGGCTTCTAAATACGGCTGCCGTATCCAGGGCACTACAGATGTAGCCTTTACGGTGCTGGATGTCCTGGGCTATCTGGACGAGATCCCGGTATGCGTGGCATATGATATCGACGGGGAGATCACCAAAGAGTTCCCCACCACACATCTTCTGGAAAAGGCAAAACCAGTGATCGAGGTACTGCCCGGCTGGAAGACCGATATCCGGGGTATCAAAAAGTATGAGGATCTGCCGGAAAACTGCCGCAGATACATTGAATTTGTGGAAGAGCAGATCGGCTTCCCCATCACCATGATCTCCAATGGACCAAGCAGAGACGACATTATCTACAGATAAGTGCAGATGGTATCCGGTCTGGGAACAGACAGGCAAATTTGGGAGTGCCCTTCGGGGCGCTCCTTTTTACATGGACTGCATGGAAAAGTATATTTTGCTTGAAGGGATTTGGCGTATATTATATAATTCCTTGTAGGAAAGAAAGCGGACAGCCGCAAAATGAGGTGAAGCATGGAAAAGAATCAATATTTATATATAAAGATCTCCCAGGAGATTGAAGAAAAGATCCAAAAGGGAGAGCTGAAACAGGGAGAATGTCTTCCAAAAGGAGAGCAGCTGGCAAAAGAATATGGGGTCAGTGCCATTACCATTACCCATGCGCTGAACCGGCTGAAGGAAAAGGGTTATCTGGTCAGGATCAAGGGAAAAGGCAGCTTTATCCATGTCCCGGATCTGGAAGCCAGGAGAGAAGAGGAAAAAGAGAGGAAACAGAGAACAGAGACGCCGGGAAAGCTCTGCAAGGGAAAAATCGGCGTTGTGCTGGAGCATATTTCTTCCTGCTTTGGACTGGATCTGCTGTATATGCTGGATCAGTGCGCAGAGAAAGCAGGGTATAAAGTGCTGGTAAGGTTTTCCTACGGAGACCGGCAGCGGGAAACGGAAGAGATCAATTTTTTGAAAAAAGAAAACGTTCTGGGAATGGTGATCATGCCTTGCCATGGAACTTATTACAATGTGGATCTGCTGAAGCTGATCATTGAGGGGCTTCCGGTGGTCCTTCTGGATAAACAGATGGAAGGCGTTCCGGTTTCCTCTGTAAGAACGGATAATTACCATGCCATGGAAAAGCTGGTTGGGTATCTGCAGGAAAAAGGAAAACAGAAGATCGGATTTATCTGCCCGGAGGAGAACGGCACCTCTTCCGTCATTGAGAGAAAAAAAGGATTTTTTAAGGCAGTAGACAAACGCAGTCTCCAGCGGATGGAGCCCTGTTATCTCACTTCCGATGAAAAAATGACGGAGATTTTTTCCGAAGAGATCAACAGAGAATGGATTGGAGAAATTGAGAACTATCTGGATGAAAACCGGCAGCTGGACGGCATTGTGTGTACAGAGTACGGTATTGCCAGATGTCTGGGACAGTTAAGTCATAAGCTGAAGGAAAGAGGGATTTTGGCTGGCTGTATTGATGAGGATTACCTGTCCTCTTCGGGAATGTATTTTGCCCATGTCAGGCAGAACGAAAAGGAAATAGCGAAAAAGGCTATGGAGCTGCTGCTCCATAGGATTCAGGGAGAAGAATATAGGCAGGGAAATTATCTGGTTGAGGGAATTTTCAGAGAAGCCTGTGGAGAAAGAGAATAGAAAAGTTTCAAAACCGCAGCAGGAAACAAAGACAAGACGGCTTTGTTCCCTGCTGCGGTTTTTTATTTACCCGATAAGGAGAATAAGATTTTCAAAAATCCGGAAACTAATAAAATATATAATACTACAGAGAAATTATAAGAAAATAAAGGTAATATGTATGTATTATTGGTGGGAATGTCTGCAAATGAAATCAGAATAACCAGGATCATAAGAAAAAATCAGGTTAAATTTCGGTAAAATATATAAAACATACTTTACAAAAATAAAAATATAG
>DWVZ01000093.1 GCA_019119975.1 Candidatus Blautia merdavium
CTTCTGCGGATTTTTTATATGCCAAAGAGATAATAGCGGATCAGAAACAATACCAGCAGGTGCAGAGGATAAAACAGATAAAAGAAATATTTCAGGCTTTTCCCCTTCTGTTGATTATACAGGTTAATAGGGAGAAATGCCAGGCAGGCAAAAGGCTCCCACAGCAGGGCAAGACAGCCAGCAATGGTTTTCTCCAGAGGATAATAATAAAAGAGGTATAGAAGGAGAATCAGTACGATCCCTTTCCAGTCGTTATCCGCGTGAAAAAAATAGCCTGCCAGAATCCCCAAAGCAGCAGGGAGAACAGCCAGAAGCGGATGTTTCTGCCTGCATCGGTCCACTGCCCAGATGGTGAAAAATCCAAAGAGCAGAGTAAACAGCACATTCTGATAGGAGGTTTCCAGGAAACTGCCCCGAAACGCCAGGTCAAAGGGAATTTCCGTTAAAAGGGCAAAGAAAAACAGGCGGGCGGCGTACTTCTTTTTGCTGGAGGTATGGAAAAAGCCTTCCACCAGCAGAAAGCAGAAGATCGGAAAAGAGATCCGCCCGATCTTGCGCAGGATGGAATCAATCTGGGACACCAGCAGGGACGTCTCATAGGAGGCGGCAGTTGGAAGCTGCAGATTGTAGGCTGCGATCACGCCTTTTTCCAGGATCACGGCTCCGATATGGTCGATAAGCATGGTAATAAGGGCAATCCATTTCAATGCCCCGGAGGAAAGGAGGGGCGGCAGCAGGGAGGTACGGGAAGAGCTGGGGTAGATAGATTTCATAGAAGGGCTCCTTTCATTTCTTTTGCGAAAGCTTTTTCATTATAGCATATCCCTGTTTTGTATGAAATAAATCTCTGTATTTTCTTGAAGAAATCTTTAGAAAAATTTAAAAATTACAGCCCTCTTTTCTTTAAGTCTCTTTTTTATCATAAAAACAAGTGAAGAGAGAAACAGAAATGACAGAAAAGGGGGAAGTTCTATGAAGATATTGATCACAACAGACTGGTACAAGCCCATTGTAAACGGCGTAGTTACCTCAGTCATAAATTTAAAAAGAGAACTGGAAGAACGGGGACATGAAGTAAGAGTGCTGACCCTTTCCGATCATTATGAATCCTATGAGGAAGACAGCGTTTATTATATGAAATCTCTGAACCTGGAAAAAATTTATCCCAATGCCAGGGCAGTGCTGCCTCACAGTGAGAGGATGCTGGATGACCTGATCTGCTGGGAGCCGGATGTGGTGCATTCCCAGTGTGAATTTATGACCTTTTCCTATGCGGTAAAGATCAGTAAGAAATGCGGCTGCCCGCTTCTGCACACCTACCATACCATTTATGAAGACTATCTTCATTATCTGCCGGGCAGGATCGCCCGTTATCGGGCAGGCAGAGCCCTGGGCAGGAAAACGGTGGCAGCTTTTTCCAGAAAGGTTCTGAAAAAAACCAGTCAGGTCATCGTTCCCACCCAAAAGGTTGAAAAAATCCTGGAAAGCTACCAGGTGGCGGAGCCTGTGGCAGTGATCCCTACCGGAATTGATCTGAAACGGTTTATGACCGTCCTGCCGGAAGAGGAAAAGCAGCAGCTGAAAAAGCAATGGGGAATTCCTGCCGAGAATAAAGTCCTGGTCAGTGTAGGACGGCTGGCAAAGGAGAAAAACCTGGAGGAGCTGCTGCGCTATTTCGCGGCCTATCGGAAAGAAGAAAAAAATCTGACCTTTCTGATCGCCGGCGACGGACCCGACTCCTTCCGGCTCCAGGAACTGGTCATGGAGCTTGGCATCCAGGACCAGGTGATCTTTACCGGTATGGTAAGACCGGAGGAAGTAGGGAAATATTATCAGCTGGGCGATGTATTTGTCTGCGCGTCCAACAGTGAGACCCAGGGGATCACCTACATCGAGGCTCTGGCAAGCGGAATTCCGGCATTATGCAGGAAGGATGCATGCCTGGACCATGTGGTCACAGACGGCTATAACGGATTTCAGTATGAAAGCTATGAATATTTCAAAATGCATTTAACTTACATTCTGGAAAAAGAAGAGCGAAGAGCGCAGATGGGCGAAAATGCCAGGGAAACTGCCTATCTGTTTTCTACCTGGAATTTCTGTACCATGGCAGAGAATCTATACCGGGAAGTTCTGGCAAGACAGGAGACAGAAGAAACCGTATATGCAGGCAGGGCAATGCTTTGGCAGGAGATTTCCGCAAGTATGCTCAGAAACAGCAGACTTCTGAAAAGGACAATTTTGAGAAAGGGTGCATAAGTATGAAGAAGATCAATATGCTTTCCAAGGCAGATATGGTAAAAGGGCAGGGCGTGCTGTCCGCCCACGACGAGCAGGTGGCGCTGGCAAAAGAAGTTATGAAAGGACAAGCGCAGATCCTGGAAAATTCCCGGGAAAACTGTGAGATCAGCCATTACCACTCCATTAACCCGGAATTTTATCTGTCCATAGGGAAAAGAAAGAAACAGGGAGCTGCCGTAGGCTATGTGCATTTCCTTCCGGAAACAGTGGAGAACAGCATTTCCCTCCCCAAACCGGCAAAGCAGCTTTTTTATAAATATATGATTTCCTTTTACAAGAAGATGGATTATCTGGTAACCGTGAATCCGGTCTTCATCCGGAAACTGGAAGCATACGGAATTCCCAGAGAGCGGGTGACCTATATTCCCAATGTGGTATCAGAGGAAAATTTCTACCCTCTGCCTGGGGAGAGAAGGGAAAAAATAAGGAGAAGATACAACCTGAAAAAAGATGATTTTGTGGTGCTTTGCGCAGGTCAGCTGCAGAAGAGAAAGGGTGTATTCGATTTCGTCCGGACTGCTAAGAAAATGCCGGACTGTAAGTTTGTCTGGGCTGGCGGATTTTCCTTTGGAAAGATCTCCGAAGGCTATGAAGAAATCAGGACTATGATGAAGCATCTGCCAGCCAATGTGAAATTCATCGGTCTGGTAGACCGGGAAAAAATGAATGAAATCTATAATATGGCAGACGTGATGTTCCTGCCTTCTTACGAGGAGCTGTTTCCCATGACCATCCTGGAAGCTATGAACTGCGGCGTGCCTGTACTGGTAAGAAATCTGGAGGATTATAAGCCCATTCTTTCCGACTATGCACTGAAAGGGGAAACGGTATCAGACTTTGTGAAAATCCTCAGCCAGTTGAAGGAAGAGCCGGAATTTTATCAGAGAAGCGCCCACGCGGCTTTCCGGGGACATGAGTTTTACAGCCGGGAACAGGTAGGCAGGCAGTGGAAGGCATTTTACCAAAAGGTCTTTGAGGCTCAGGAAGAGAAAAGAGTGGAAGCTGCAAAGTGGGAAAAGAGAAGAAAAAAAGGAGAAAACAGATGGAGAGAACAAGAACGGCAGTTTATCTGAATCTCTGCACCCTTGCAGGGCTTCTGGCAATGGCATGGTTTGTCTGGTACGGGATCCGCACGGAAATCTTTGTTTCCCAGGATGCCCTTGCAGCATTTCTGGGACGGTTCGGTTTCTGGGCGCCGGTGTTCTTCGTTGCCATCCAGGCGGTCCAGGTGGTGATCCCTATTTTGCCGGGAGCCATCGGGTGCCTTGGCGGCGTGCTGATCTTTGGTCCGGTCTGGGGCTTTGTATATAATTATGTGGGGATTTCCATTGGTTCCGTGCTGGCGTTTCTTTTATCAAAGAATTACGGAAAACCTTTTGTAAAAGGGATGATCGGTGAGAAAAATTATGAGAAATACATCGGCTGGCTGGATAAAGGAACCGGCTTTGACAAGGCTTTCGCCATCGCGATCTTCCTGCCGGTGGCGCCGGATGATCTGCTGTGCTACATAGCCGGACTGACGAAAATGACACTGAAAAAATTTACCGCCATCATACTTTTGGGCAAGCCGGGCTCTATTTTGCTGTACAGCCTGGGGCTGACAGGGATCATGGAGGCGATCAAATATTTCTTTTAATGTGAATAAAGCAGGCTGCCCGGGGAAAGCGGCAGGATCGGAACTTCCGATCGGCTTCCCGGGCAGCCTGTTCAGGTCAGATGGGCTATCCGGTATCCTTACAGGAGATATCCCATATCA
>DWVZ01000094.1 GCA_019119975.1 Candidatus Blautia merdavium
GGATTGTTACCGCAACAGCGAAAGAAATTGCAGAAGTCGAAAACGAAAACTGAATAGGCTTAGGAAGCGTTGTAATCTTTTTGAGATTGCAGCGTTTTTCTTTTGCGTAAGTTTGGCAAAACGGGGCTTTCCGTTGTAGTAGGGAATAAGGAAAAACTTTCATAGCAAGCATAGGAAGCGGGTACCCACTTCCGTATTTTCGCCCTCCTGCGCTGCGGCGCGTCGGTTGAAAATGGCTTGTTGGGAAGTGTCCCAAACCCTCGGAATGGAAAGGAGCGAAAGCATGGACGGACGAAAAAGAACGGTACAAATCAAGTTTAGAGTAACAGAAGCGGAACGGGATTTAATTCTTGAAAAAATGAAGCTCGTCCCTACCCGGAACATGGAAGCCTATTTGCGGAAAATGGCAATCGACGGGTACATTATCCAAGTAGACCACACCGACATAAAAGCTATGACAGCGGAGATACAGAAAATCGGTGTCAACGTCAACCAGATTGCAAAGCGCGTGAACAGTACGGGCAGCGTTTATCAAGAGGACATAGAGGAAATTAAGGGGGTGCTTAATGAGATATGGCGGTTACAAAGATTAAGTCTATTAAAAGCACGTTGAACAAAGCCCTTGACTATATCCAAAATCCCGATAAGACGGACGGAAAAATGCTTGTGTCCTCCTTTGGGTGCAGTTATGAAACGGCAGACATTGAGTTTGAATATACCTTGTCGCAAGCTCTCCAAAAGGGGAACAATTTAGCCTTTCATCTGATACAGTCCTTTGAGCCGGGGGAAGTGGATTACGAAACCGCCCATAAAATCGGAAAGCAGCTTGCCGACGCGGTAACAAAAGGGCAGCATGAGTATGTATTGACGACGCATATTGACAAAGGGCACGTCCATAATGTACGCCCGGATAGGGCAATGAGAAAAGCAGTATGAGGTACTGCCCCGTAAGATAACGCGGGAAACAACCAGCCTAACCGAAAGGCGAAAGCTGACACGGGAACACAGTACGGCTGGAAAGCGGTAAGTCACCTAAAGGCAATCGGGTGCGACTGAACCGCAATGTTAATCGGATATAAGGTATAAGTTGGATTTACTGAACGTGAGCTTCCAGTTTCTGTTATGTGCCGATAGAGGAAAATTGCCTGAAACCTCTGGTACGGAAAAGGCAAGTTATGGTTGTGGGCTTGTCGGTTATCAATCATTCCGTACAACCTGTAGGGGAACCTATGGTAACGAAGCGAAAGCGATACCGAGAATCCGAATTTACCAAGTCTCATTGCTAACCGGGGATGCCCTAACCAGGAGTGCCGCACGAAAGGGGGAATGAAAAAGCGGCTATGGCTTTGGAGCCTGAAAATCCTGCATGGGTACGGAGTGCTCGTAGTAGTCCGAGAGGGGTAATGACCCTTACATGGCGAAGGGGCACAGTTATTGCGCACTAAAATTAGAAGTTGATTAGGGAGGAAAACCTCACATGAAGCCAACAACGGAAATTTTAGCAAGAATCAGTCAAAACTCACTTGCAAATAAAGAAGAAGTATTTACAAAACTGTATCGCTATCTGTTGCGTCCTGACATTTACTTTGTGGCATACAAAAACCTGTATGCCAACAACGGTGCGGCAACAAAAGGAGTAAACGAGGATACGGCGGACGGTTTCAGTGAAGCCAAAATAGATAGTATTATCAAAGCATTGGCGGACGAAACCTATCAGCCCATGCCGGTGAGGCGAACCTATATCCAGAAGAAGAATAACCGCAAAAAGCTGCGTCCCTTAGGTATACCAACCTTTACTGACAAATTGGTGCAGGAAGTGTTGCGGATGATACTGGAAGCGGTATATGAACCTATCTTTCTGGATGTCTCCCACGGTTTTAGGCCAAAAAGAAGTTGTCATACGGCCTTAAAACAGTTGAGACGGGAGTTCAACGGTACGCGTTGGTTTGTTGAAGGCGACATCAAAGGTTGCTTTGACAACATCAACCACGCTGTTCTTGTAGGCTTGCTGAACAATAAAATCAAGGACGCTCGGATAACCAAGCTGATTTACAAATTCCTAAAAGCAGGATATTTAGAGAATTGGCAGTACCATAAGACGTACAGCGGTACACCGCAAGGCGGTATCATTTCTCCGCTACTCGCCAACATCTACCTGCATGAATTGGACAAGTTTGTAATGAAGTTGAAATCCGAATTTGACACGCCCGGAGTGGGACAAATCACACCTGAATACCGAGAGCTGCACAATGAAATCAAACGGCTATCCCACCGCTTGACGAAAGTAACAGGTGAGGAAAGGGAAATGGTGCTGGCAGAGTATAAGCCCAAACGTCAGAAACTGATGACCATTCCCTGCACTGCGCAGACCGACAAAAAACTGAAATATGTTCGGTATGCGGATGATTTTCTAATAGCAGTCAAGGGAAACCGTGAGGACTGTCAATGGATTAAGAGCAAACTGGCCGAGTTTATCGGAGATACACTGAAAATGGAACTCAGTGAAGATAAAACGCTCATAACCCATAGCAGTAAATGTGCAAGGTTCTTAGGCTATGATGTGCGTGTGCGCAGAAGCGGAAAAATAAAGCGGGGTGGCCCCGGTCATGTAAAAATGCGTACCCTCAATGGGGGTGTAGAACTGTTGGTGCCACTTAACGATAAAATCCGTCAATTCGTTTTCACTAAAGGTGTGGCGATACAGAAGAAAGATGGTTCCATGTTTCCAGTTCATCGGAAATATCTGGTTGGGCTCACAGACTTAGAAATCGTTTCAGTATACAATGCGGAGTTAAGAGGAATATGCAACTATTATGGTATGGCAAGCAACTTTTGCAAGCTGCACTATCTTGCCTACCTTATGGAATACAGTTGCTTAAAAACCCTTGCTTCAAAGCATAAAACCAGCCTATCCAAAACCATTGACAAGTTTAATGATGGCACAGGAAAATGGGGTATACCCTATGAAACGAAGCAGGGAAACAAAAGGCGTTACTTCGCAAATTACGCCGACTGCAAAGGCAAGGGCCCTGCTACGGATTACATCAGCAATGCTGCCGTTGTCTACGGATACGCAGTCAATACCCTTGAAAACCGGCTGAAAGCAAAGGTCTGTGAGTTATGCGGAACGACAGAGAGCGACCATTACGAGGTTCACCACATTAACAAACTCAAAAATCTCAAAGGCAAGGAACGGTGGGAAATCGCAATGATTGCCAAACACAGAAAAACGCTTGTGGTGTGCAGGGATTGCCACCGCAGTATTATCCACAAAAAGTGAGTTTTGTCTGAACGAGCAGTAACAGAGCCGTATACTCCGAGAGGGGTACGTACGGTTCCCGGAGAGGGTGGCGCAAACCTATCACAGCAATGTGACAAGGCGGTGCTTCCCTACTCCACCATATCATTTGGAGTTCGGTCAACCTGGACTGTGACCGGAAGTTCCGCAACTTTTGGGGCAGCACAAAGGCCGTCCGCCGATTAAGCGACACCATCTGCATTGAGAATGGGCTGTCCATTGTCGAGAACCCGAAGCCCCACGGGAAAAGCTACGATCAGTGGCTGGGGGACCAGGCGAAACTGTCCCATCGGGAATTGCTCCGTGCTGCCATTGACAACGCCCTGGCACAAAAACCTGCTGATCTGAACGAGCTGCTGAAGCTGCTCCGGGAATCCGGCTGTGAAGTATCCAAGCGCGGAAAATCTTACCGCTTGAAGCTCCCCGGCTGGAGCAAAGTGTCCCGTCTGGACAGTTTGGGCGACGGCTACACCTTGGAGGACCTGCTGGCCGTTCTCGCCGGACAAAAGGAGCATACGCCGCGTCAGAAGTCCGCCAAGCAAGCAGAACCGCCGAAGGTCAATCTGCTGGTTGACATCCAGGCAAAGCTCCAGGCCGGAAAAGGTGCCGGGTATGTGCGGTGGGCCAAGGTCTTTAATCTGAAACAGATGGCACAGACCGTGAACTATCTCACCGAGCATAACCTGCTGGAGTATGCTGTGCTGGAGGAAAAGGCTGCGGCGGCCACGGCCCACCACAATGAGCTATCTGCAAAAATCAAGGCAGCGGAGAAACGCATGGCGGAGATCGCCGTCCTGCGGACCCACATTATCAACTATGCCAAGACCCGCGACACCTATGTGGCCTACCGGAAGGCCGGTTACTCCAAGAGATTCCGCCAGGAACATGAGGAGGAAATCCTGCTCCATCAGGCGGCCAAAAATGCCTTTGACAATATGGG
>DWVZ01000095.1 GCA_019119975.1 Candidatus Blautia merdavium
CAGCGGAACCTTGCCAATTCCTATGGTTTTCAGTATAATTTAGAAAAAGATTTACAACAAAAGAGGAACGACCATAGGAGTGATGCCAATGGAATTAAGGCAGGAAACAGCGCTGAAGCCGGCACTTTCCCAAAAGATGCTGCAGGGACTGTCTGTGCTGCAGATGGGCACCCAGGAGCTGAAGGAATATCTGGACGCAGAAGTATTGGAAAATCCGGTGATTGAAATGGAAGAAACCGATGGAGACCGGGAGCGCAGAGACAAGGAAGCCCTTCTTCACTGGCTGGAGGCGGAGGACAGCCAGAATCGAGTGTATTACCAGGAAGAAAGAGAAGAAAACCGGGAGCTCCCGTCCGCAGAGGAGATCAGTCTGGCGGATTATCTCCTGGAACAGCTTCTGTACATGAGGATTGAAAAGGGGGATGTGCGGATTCTCCGGTATATGATCCAAAACCTAGACGAGCGGGGCTATTATACAGAGGCTTACGAAGAGACAGCCAGGATCCTGGGCGCCGATCTGGAAGATGTGGAAAGGGCAGCCAAGATCCTGAAAGCCATGGAGCCTGCGGGGGTAGGGGCAGCGGATTTGAGAGAATGCCTCCTCATCCAGCTGGACGCAAAGGGTGAAAAAGGGCTTGCCAGGACCATTGCGGACCGATATCTGGAAGCCTTCGGCAAAAACCAGCTGGGACTTATAGCGAAAAAGGAACGGGAAGATCTGGAAGAGGTGAAAAAAGCCTGTGAGCTGATAAAAAATCTGAATCCCAGACCTTCCAACAGTTTCTCTGTCAGACGATTTAAGGAGTATCTGATTCCGGATATCCTGATCGTGAAGCTGAAGGATTATTTCGAGGTGCTGGTCAATGACGCATACTGTCCCAGGCTGAGGATCAGCAGGTACTACGTGGATCTGCTGAATGAGACAGAGAATCAGGAAGCAGTCCGCTACATTAAAGACAAGCTGGACAGCGCCCGGAAGATCCAGGCGTGTGTAGACCAGCGCAGAGATACCCTGCAGGAGCTGGGCGCTCTGATCCTGAAGCGGCAGATCGATTTTTTTAAAAATGGGAGAGAATTCCTGAAACCCCTGACACAAAAAGAAGCGGCGCAGGAGATGGAGGTAAGTCCCTCCACTGTCAGCCGGGCAGTAAAAGATAAATATCTGCAGTGTCCATGGGGAACCTATCCCCTGTCCTTTTTCTTCTCTGTGGGAGGAAGCGAGACAGAAGGGGCAAAGGAGACTCCAGAATCCATCAAAGCCTGCATCCAGAAATTTATCCAGGAGGAAAATAAGAAGAAGCCTTACAGCGACAGGATCCTCACAGAAAAACTCCGTGAAACGGGGATTTCCATTTCACGGAGAACGGTGGCAAAATACAGAGAAGCCCTGGGCATAGGAGATGCTCTAAGCAGAAAGGTGTTCTAAATGACAATGCCGTACTTGCGCAGGCGGTACTGAAGGCTCTGACGGCGAAGACCCAGGGCATCCGCCGTTTTGGTAATGTTGTATCCATAAAATTCCAGCGCCTGGACAAGGATACGGGATTCGTACTCATCCATCAGTGCCTGAAGGGACGTATGGCGGAAATCAGGAGAAGTGCTGTTCTCATCAAAAGGTGAGGACGGCGCTTCTTTTTGTTGTTTTGAAACGGATAAATAGGCAGGGAGATGGCGGGCAGTGATGACCTTGCCGTCTACCAGGTTCTGGGCATAATCCAGCACGTGGAACAACTCCCGCACATTGCCGGGCCAGTCATAACTTTCCAGGATCTCAAAGGCATCCCTTCCCACGGTACACTCTCCGTGGACATACTGAAAGGCAGTGTTTTTCAGATGGTATTCGATCAGCTCCGGCAGATCCTCCATATGCTCCCGCAGGGGAGGAAGCTCGATCATAACCGTGGATAGCCGGTAGAACAGGTCTTTTCTCAGCTGGTTTTCCTCCAGGCAGACAAAGGGATCCTTATTGCAGGAAGAGATAATGCGCACATCCATGTGGATATCCTTTTGACCGCCGACCCGGCGGAAGCTGCTTTCCTGCAGGGCGCGCAGGATCTTAGACTGCATGGCAAGGCTCATGGAGTTCAGCTCATCTAAAAACAAAGTGCCGCCCTGAGCCTCCTCAAAGAATCCAGGTTTGTTCTCACTTCCGGTAAAGCTGCCTTTCTGAGTTCCGAAAAGCAGGCTTTCAATGAGGGATTCGGGGATAGCGGCGCAGTTTAACGCCACAAATTTTTTCTCCCTTCTGGGGCTGCTTTTGTGGATGCTCTGGGCGAAAACTTCTTTTCCGGTGCCGGTTTCTCCGATCAGAAGCACGGAGCTGTCCTTGGCAGCTACTTTTTTTGCAATCTCCACGGCTTTTACCAGAGCTTCCCCATGACCGATCACATTAGAAAAACTGTATCCGGAAAAGCGGGAAACCAGGGTGTCCTGCTGGAAGGTATGGAGCGCTTTTTCGGTGAGGTCCATTTTCTTCTTGCTGGAAGCTATGGTTTCTGTAGTTTCCTCAAAGGTAGCTGCCCCGATGAGCTGCCTGCCGATCTTAAGGGGATAGGCAGTGTTGGCTGAGGAGATGGAGGTGCCCGCAGTTGTCTGGAAATAATCTACCCGGTTAAAGACCGGAGCCTGAGTACGGAGGGCTGTTAAGGTGGTGCTGATGTTTTCATCCAGGGCAAAAAGGTCCATCAGATGCCTGCCGCGGATATCCAGAGTATCCGGAATCTGGGAAATCTTCCGGCTGGTGGAGTTGAAAAATACGGCGCAGCCGTTTCGGTCATAGATCTGTACCCCGTCTGTCAGCTGATCCAGGGTCTGGGCAAACAGCTCCTCCAGAAAATCTTCCCGCAGAAGGAGGTAGTAGAGGCGGTCTTCAGACGCCGGAAGGACACGGTAAAAGAAGGTATCGTTTTCCCAGACAAAGCTTCCATGCCAGGAATCTGCCCGGACAGGAAAAACAGAAGTGATAAGGCGCCTTTCCGAAATCCAGTTTTCAAACAGAAGACTGTAGGTAGTCCGCGTCTGTTCTGTACCGTATTCTACAGCGATGCATTCGTAAGTGTCTGTTACTGTGAAGAGAATATCAAAAAAATGTTTCATAATTGAGTCGTTTCCTTTCAAAGTTCCTTTCAAATAGGCTCCAATGCAGTTCCATAGCCCGGATGGGTGAGGACTGCCGCAGATAGTTTGCTGTTACTATAGCACGGCGCTGTCGAAAAAACAAGGAGAAGTGCCAAAATATTTTGCGCTATGCAAAATATTTTGGCGTGAGAGTAGTAGATAAAAAGTAAAAAAGTGGCATAAAATAAAAAAAAATCAGGAAAAAAGATAAATTTTTGGTAAAAAGAACAGAAAATTAAGTTGGCACGGAAATTGCTTATATTATAAGACAAAGAAAGAAGAAAGGAGAGAGCCGGTTTTTATACCGGACAAAGAAGAGATGGAAGAAATGAAATCCAGCAAAAAACCCATTCGATGGAACGTGTTCATTCCCTGCTTTATCGTAATCGGAGGAGCGGCGATCCTGGGAATTGTGAACAACGAATGGCTGACCGCAGTAACAAATGCAATCTTTTCCTGGTCTTTGAGCAACTTCGGCTGGCTGTATCAGATCGTGGCTATTGTGACACTGGTATTGGTAGCGCTGCTTGCCTTCTCAAAAATCGGGAACATCCGCTTTGGCGGAGCCAAGGCGCAGGCAAAGTACTCCTTTGGGTCCTGGTTCGCTATGACCCTGACCGGAGGTATTGCCACAGGTCTGATCACCTATGGCGTCAATGAGGTCCTGATCTACTTCGGAAATATTTACGGAGAGCTGGACGGATACGGCATCGAGGCGCTCAGCGACGAGGCGGCTTACTTCTCCATGGGACGCTGCTTCTACAACTGGACCTTTATCCCTTATGCAATGTATGCTCTTTCCGGAGTTGTCATTGCGTACATGTACTTTAACAGAAATAAGGAGCTGTCTGTATCTGCTTCCCTGATCCCCCTGTTCGGCGATAAAGTCACAACAGGCTTCTGGAAAGCTATCATTGACATTTTATCAGTTCTTGCTATTGCGCTGGGACTGGCTTCATCTCTGGGCGCAGGACTTGCCCTGATCGGAACAGGACTTTCCGCTGCGTATGGCATTGCCCAGGGACCTGTTGTATGGTTTATTCTGACAGCCATCATTACAGCTACCTTTACGATCGCGTCTGTTACCGGAATCGACAAGGGTATTAAATGGCTGGCAGGACTGACCTCCAAGATTTTCTATGTACTTTTGATCGCGCTGATCATTATCGGACCTACCGTCTATATCCTGAATATGGCAAATGTAGGACTTGGCTACTGGCTGGACAGATTCTGGATGTGGGGCTTTGACCCATATACCGTGGGCGGAGAAGCGCTGGTAACCTGGTGGACCATGTACGACTGGGCAATCTGGATCGCTTATGCGCCGCTGATGGGAATTTTCTTTGCCATGATCGCTTATGGAAGAACCATCCGTCAGTTCCTGATCATCAACTGGATCCTTCCGGCATCCTTTGGATTTGTATGGTTTTCTGTCTGGGGCGGAACCGCTCTGAAATGGCAGATCGACGGAAAAGCAGATATCATCACCACCATTCAGAACGAAGGCGCTGTGGCTGGTATCTGGGAATTCCTGCAGCATATCCCGCTGGGCTTTATCATTATCCCGGTTATCATTGTGGCGCTGATCGCGGCGTTCTCAACGACAGCAGATACCATGTCCACAACGATTTCCGCACTGTGTACCCAAGGCGCTCGTCATGATGAGGAGCCTGCCATCTGGCAGAAGATCGTATGGGGCGTTTCCATCGGTCTGATCGCCTGCATCATGGTAGCCTTCGGCGGCGGCGCGCAGGGCGTTGACGGAGTAAAATATCTGGCAGCCTGCGGCGGCTTTGTAGTTCTGATCATCTTTATTCTTCAGGTAGCTGCTGCTATTAAAGTGTTCTTCTTTGATAAAGAGACAAAGAAAGATATCCAGGAGGGAACCAATGAAAGATAGCAGGAAAATAGAAAAGGTAATCCTGGGAGACTGGATTTGCCTGGAAGAATTTGCTGCTGTGGCAAGATACGGGGCAAAAGTAGAATTTTCTCAGGAATATTGCAGCCGTGTAAAGAAGAACAGGACTTTGGTAGAAAAATGGGTCGATGAAGGAAAAGTCATGTATGGCGTGACCACTGGTTTCGGCGCCCTTTGTACCAAAGCCATTGATAAAGACGAGACAGAAAAGCTTCAGGAGAATATTATCCTGACCCATTCCGTTTCTGTAGGAGAGCCACTGAAGGAAGAAGCAGTCAGGGCGATGCTCCTGATGGTCCTTCAGAACCTGGGACAGGGCAGAAGCGGCGTCCGTCTGGAAGTATTAGAACTGTATAAAGAATTTTTAAACCGGGGGATCACACCCCTGGTTCCCTCAGAGGGAAGCGTAGGCTATCTGGCACTGGAAGCCCATGCGGCGCTGGTATTGATGGGAATGGGAAAAGCCTGGTATCAGGGAGAACTCTTAAGCGGAAAAGAGGCGCTTGAGAAAGCCGGGCTGGCTCCTATGAAATTAAGCTCCAAGGAAGGGCTGGCGCTGGTATCCGGCACCACCTCTCCCACGGCTTTGGCAGCCCTGGCACTGTATGACCTGTTAAAGGCTGCCAGGACAGCAGATGTGATCGGCGCCTTGACACTGGAGACATTAAAAGGCGTCATGAACGCGTTTGACAACAGAGTGATGCAGGTACGTCCACATCCGGATCAGAGAAAAGTTGCGGAAAATATCAGAAACCTGCTCAAAGACTCAGGAATCATTGAGAAGTACAAAGGAAGCAAGGTGCAGGATGCCCTTTCCTTACGTTGTATGCCTCAGCTTCACGGAGCCGCAAGGAAGACCCTGGAGGACGCTAGAAAGACCATTGAGATTGAAATGAATTCCTGCTGCGACAACCCCATCATCTGGGGAGAAGAAGGCGAAGAGGATGTAATCTCTGCCTGCAATCCGGATTCCTCCTATGTGGGCATGGAAATGGACAGCGCGTCTATCGCGGCATGCAGCCTGGGAAAAATGTCCGAGAGAAGAAACAACCGTATCATAGATGAAAGCCTTTCCGGATATCCCTGGTTCTGCATCGGAAAACCGGGACTGAATTCCGGTCTGATGATCCCCCAGTATACACAGGCGGGACTGCTCAATGAAATGCGGGTGCTGGCTTCTCCGGCAGTCATTGACAATACGCCTACCTGCGGAAACCAGGAAGATTATGTAGCAATGGGATACTTTGCCTGCAAAAAAGCCGGCATGATCGCAGAGAAGCTGGAATACATCTTAGCCATTGAGCTGCTGTCCGATTACCAGGCGCAGCAGTTTCAGGATCAGGAGGCAAAGAGGAGCTCCGTGTCAGAGGCAATTTATAAAAAGCTGGGAGAACAGATCCCGGTTATGGATAATGACATGCTGATCTATCCCCATCTGGAATATCTGAAAGAAGAAATCCATGAAGGACGGATTTTGGATGCAGCAGAAGAAATCATCGGAGAAATGAACTAGAGAGACAGACAGGGCAGGCAAAACCTGCCGAAAGAAAAATAGACAGCGGCAAAGGAGGAGATACCGTGGAAAAAGTGATCTTAGGACAGCCCATAGGACTGGAGGAGTTCATCCAGGCAGCAGTCTATGGCAGTCAGGTAGAATTTTCTGAAGAATACAAAAACAGAGTGGAAAACTCCAGGAGAATCCTGGAAGCCTGTGTAGACAGACAGGAACCGGTCTACGGCACTACCACAGGTTTTGGAGCGCTGGTTACGGAATTTATCCAGAAGGATCAGGCAGAACTCCTCCAGAAAAACATCATTCTCACCCATGCCGTTTCTGTGGGAGAACCCATGGAAGAGCAGGAAGTAAGAGCCGTAATGCTGATGGTGCTGCAGAGCCTGGGACAGGGCAGAAGCGGCGTCCGCTTAGAACTTTTGGAGCGGTACCGCCAGTTTTTGAACAAGAACCTGATCCCTTATGTACCCAAGGAAGGTTCTGTGGGCTATCTCTGTGCGGAAGCCCATATTGCGGCAGTGCTGATTGGAGAGGGAAAAGCCTGGTATCAGGGAGAACTTCTTCCGGCAAAGGAAGCACTGGAGAAAGCAGGGATCGAACCTATTACGTTAAGCTATAAAGAGGGGCTGGCGCTGATAAACGGAACCACCTCTCCTACAGCTCTGAGCGCCCTGGCAGTCTATCGTATGGAACAGGCGGCAGAGGCGGCAGATGTGGCGGCAGCCATGTCCCTGGAAGGGCTGGGCGGTCTCCTGCGGGCTTACGATCCCCATGTAACCGGGTGCAGACCCCAGAAGGAGCTTTGCAGTACCGCGCAGCATCTGTACAGCCTGCTGCAGGGTTCCCAGCTGATGGAACAGGCAAAAGATTCCCACCTGCAGGACGCTCTTTCCCTTCGCTGCATCCCCCAGCTCCATGGAGCTGCCAAGCGGGTTATCGCAGATGCCAGGGAAGTGGTGGAATGTGAGATCAATTCCTGCGCAGACAACCCGGTGATCTTTGGTACCCCGGAAGAACCGGATGTGTATTCCAACGGCAATCCGGATGCTTCCTATGTGGGCATGCAGATGGATGCCCTGTGCATAGCGGCTGCCAATCTGGGAAAGATGTCAGAGCGCAGAAACGCCAGATTTCTGGATAAAAATCTGTCCGGACTGCCCTGGTTTCTGGTAAAGGATCCCGGTCTGAATTCCGGTTTGATGATCCCTCAGTATGCCCAGGCAGGCATTCTGAACCGGATGCGTATGCTGGCAGTTCCGGCAACGGCAGACAGCGTGTCCACCAGCGCAGGACAGGAAGATTATGTCTCCATGGGTTACAATGCGGCGGTGAAGGCAAATGAGGCGGCGCGCTGCCTGGAATATATCCTGGCTGTGGAAGTTTTTTCTGCTTACCAGGCACAGCAGTTTTTTGACAGCAGCCTGAAAAGAGGCAAAGGAACCGCGGCAGTCTATGACGCTATGGGTGAGAAGGTCCCGGTCATGGAAAAAGATTTCTATCTGTATCCCTGGCTGGAATGGACCAGAGACTGGATCCATACAGGAGAACTCCAAAAGACTGCAGAACAGGCGCTTTTATAAAAATTCATTCAGGGAAGGAAAGGCGCTGCCGAGATTTTTCTTGTATTTTTCTTAAGTCAGTGTTATACTGAATCTACATTTCAAAGACAGGCTGTCAGGCGCATCTGCGTCTGACAGCAGTTTTCAAACTCTGCCGGAGAGTTCTTTCCGGAAAATTCCAGATACAATTTTAATAGAGAAAAGCAGCGGGGCAGAGGGATTCTTTTTCGCAATTTCCTGGGGAATGCCTATTGTAAAGAAGAGACAAATTCGTTACAATAGAGTCAGTTGTACACATAAGATCTCTGTGCTGTCCGCGCAGGAAGGAGTGTGCGCAATGAGAAAAATGTTTTTTTGTGTGTTTGGAGCAATGCTGCTTTGCCTTGCGGCATCCTGTAAAGAAAGCGGGCAGGAGCTTGTGATCGGACAGGACATGATCTCCGGTGAGGAAACGGTCCAGGAGAATCTGGAAAGTCCGTCCCAGACTTCTGATTCCCTGGAGGCGGAGAGCGGTCCGGGGAAGGTAGAAACCCAACAGGCAGGGGCGGACGAAGAGAACGGGACACAGGAAGAAGAACAGATCTGGGTGGATGTGTGCGGTGCTGTGAATAGTCCGGGAGTTTACCGGCTTTTAAAGGGCGCCAGGGTCTTTGAAGCGATCCAGGCAGCAGGCGGTTTATCGGAGGCTGCCGACAGCCAGTGGCTCAATCAGGCAGCTGAGGTGGGCGACGGAGAGAAGATCCAGGTGTACACCAAAGAAGAAACCAGTCAGATGAAGGACCAGGGCATCCGCCAGCCGGCACAGACGCAGGAAAGCCAGAGTGCCGGGGAGGAAGCTGCAAAGAAGGTAAATCTTAATACCGCCGACAGTCAGGAGCTGCAGACGCTGCCGGGCATCGGTGAGACCAGGGCAGAGGCGATCATAGCCTACCGGGAAGAGACGGGCGGCTTTGGCAGTATTGAAGAAATCCAGAATGTATCCGGGATTAAAGGGAAAACCTTTGAAAAAATAGAAGATTATATCACAGTAAAATAAGGAGAAAGATCATGGGAAAAAGAGTGCTGGTAGTAGACGATGAGAAGCTGATTGTAAAAGGGATCCGGTTCAGCCTTGAGCAGGAAGGCATGGAGGTAGAGTGTGCTTATGACGGAGAAGAGGCGCTGGAGATGGCAAAGAGCAAAGAATATGATATCATTCTCCTGGACCTGATGCTTCCGAAACTGAGCGGTCTGGAAGTGTGCCAGCAGATCCGGGAATTTTCTAAAGTACCGATCATCATGCTTACTGCCAAAGGGGAAGACATGGACAAGATCATGGGCTTTGAATACGGGGCAGACGACTATATTACAAAACCTTTCAATATCATGGAAGTTAAGGCGCGCATCAAAGCCATCATGCGCAGGGCAAGACAGGAAGAGAAAAAGGAGGCTCCCGAAAAGGTTCTGGTCAGCGGCGACCTGAAGCTGGACTGCGAAGGCAGAAGAGTCTTCATCGCAGGAAAAGAGATCAATCTGACGGCCAAAGAATTTGACGTGCTGGAGCTCCTTGCGAAAAATCCCAATAAAGTTTACAGCAGAGAAAATCTTCTGAATCTTGTCTGGGGCTATGAGTATCCGGGAGACGTCCGTACCGTGGATGTACATATCCGGCGCTTGAGAGAGAAGATCGAGACGGTTCCCAGCGATCCGAAATACGTACACACCAAATGGGGGATCGGTTATTATTTCCAGGGATAAGAGACCGGTGCAAAGGGGAATGGAAACATGAGAGTAGCATTTAGAAAATCTTTTTTCAAAAGTCTCAAATTCCGTATCATGATCATTTTGTTCATTATAGGGATCATTCCGTGTCTGATCGTGAAAAACGTCATTGTAAGCAGCTATGAGAACAGAGCGGTTTCCCTGAGATATTACAATGTGAGGAATCAATGTGATATTCTGGGGAATCAGCTGATGAAGGAAAACTATCTGACAAACCAGGCATCGGAAGTGATCAACGGAGAAATGACGATCCTGGCCTCCATCTATAACGGCAGGATCCTTGTGATCAATCGCAACGGCAAGATTGTCAAGGATACTTACGATATTGATGAAGGGAAATATGCACTTTCCAAGGAAGTGATCGAATGCTTTGACGGAATTCCTGCAAATAATTATGACCGCAAAAATTCCTATATTGAACAGACCATTGCGCTTACCAATAAGGAAACCGGTCAGGTGGACGGCGTCATGCTGGTGAGCACTTCTACAGGAGAGATCGCGGACAGTGTGGATATGCTAGAGACCCGGGGAAATCTGCTGATGGCTGCAGTTTGTATCCTGGTCATTGTGCTGGGGTATGTGATCTCCGGAATTTTGGTGAGGCCTTTCTCTAAGGTCAGCAAAGCGATCGAGGAGCTGACAGACGGCTATCTGGATGATGAGATTTCCATATCGGATTATACCGAGACGGAGCTGATCTGTAACGTATTTAACAAAATGCTGGCGAAGATGAAAACGCTGGATGATTCCCGTCAGGAATTTGTCTCCAATGTCTCTCATGAGCTGAAAACGCCCATGACCTCCATCAAGGTTCTGGCGGACTCTCTTAATGGGCAGGAAAATGTGCCTGTAGAGCTGTACAAGGAATTTATGGAGGATATTGTAGTAGAGATCGACAGGGAAAATAAGATCATCACAGATCTGCTTTCCCTGGTCAAGATGGATAAGAAAGCCTCCAATTTAAATATCGAAAAAGTCAGTGTCAATGATCTGCTGGAGAGTATTTTAAAGAGACTTAAGCCCATTGCGGATAAAAAAGGCGTGGAACTGGTGCTGGAAAGCTACCGCCCTGTGGTGGCAGAGGTGGACGAAGTGAAGCTCAGTCTTGCCTTATCCAATCTGGTGGAGAACGGGATCAAATATAATGTGGAGGACGGCTGGGTCCATGTGACGCTGAATGCAGACCATAAGTATTTCTATGTGACTGTGGCAGACTCCGGCATCGGCATTCCCGAAGAAGCCATCGACCGGATCTTTGAAAGGTTTTACCGTGTGGATAAATCCCATTCCAGGGAGATCGGAGGAACCGGACTTGGACTGGCGATCACCAGAAGCGCCATTGTCATGCACAGAGGAGCCATCAAGGTCAGAAGCGAGGAACATAAGGGAACCACGTTTTCCGTGCGCATCCCTCTGAATTACATCGCCTAGGAGGTAAGAATGAAAAGTGTGAGAAAACTTGCGGTTCTTTTCCTTGCCTTTTGCATAGGGACTGCCGGGGCAGGCTGCAGCAGGGAGGAGACAGAGGAGAAAACAGAATACAGCCTTTATTACCTTTCTCTGGCAGAGTCTTCCCTGGAAACAGAAGGATATGAACCTACAGAAAGAACTACGGAAGCCATGGTGGAGGAAGTCTGCCGGCTGACACAGGAGGAAGAGGATTCCGAGATCCATTTAAGACTGCTTCCCCAGGGAGTGGAGATCCTCGGCTGCACATACAAAGGACAGACAGTAACCCTGAATTTTAATGAGGGGTATAAAAAAATGAAAAATACCAGAGAAATCCTGGTACGTGCAGGGCTTGTGAAATCCTTTACACAGATCCCCGGAGTTACTTATGTATCTTTTCTCGACCAGGGAGAATCCATGACCGATTCAGACGGAAATCAGATCGGACTTATGGACAAGGATACTTTTGTAGAGAATGAGGGAAAGAATATTAACTCTTATACCTCCAGCAGCATCAATCTCTATTTTGCCAATAAAAAAGGAGATCACCTGGTAAAGGAGACCATCTCCAAATATTACAGCAGCAATGTCCCTCTGGAGAGAGTTGTGCTGGAATCCCTGATAAAAGGACCGGAGGACGCAGGGCTGCAGGCAACCATTTCTCCCAATACAAAAATACTGGGAGTTTCCATTGTGGACGGCATCTGCTACGTGAACCTGGATAAAACCTTTATGACAGAAGCCATGAGCGTGCAGGAGGAGCTGCCGGTCTACTCCATTGTCAATTCCCTGACAGACGCCTGCGGCGTGCACGGAGTCCAGATTTCTGTGGAAGGAGAGACAAAAGTGACGTTCAGGGAAAGCATGAATCTGGATATGATGTATAAAGCAGACTACAGCCTTTTGAATGACGATGAGGAAGGGTCTGACGCACAGACTGCCGCATCTGAGAAAGGAGAAAAATGACAAAACGTCCATTATGCATTGCTGCCCTTGTATGGGCGGCATTGCTGTGGCTTCTGGGCGCGGCAGGGGTGCCTTTTCTGGGATTTTCCCCGCCGCAGCTTTCACAGGAAGCACAGGGAAAGCTGGTGCTGGTTTCCGGAATTGTGTACCGGGCAGACAGCTATCCGCAGTCCAATTATCTATATCTGAAAAAAACAAATCTGATTCTGAATTCTGAAAAATATCCCATAGACAATGTAAGAGCAAAAATCAAGACACAAAGTGAAGAGCGGCTGGCAGAGCCGGGCAGTGAGATCCTCATCAGGGGCGTATTGGAAGAGATTCCCCTTCCAGCCAATCCCGGGCAGTTTCATGAGAGGAATTATCAATATGCCAGAA
>DWVZ01000096.1 GCA_019119975.1 Candidatus Blautia merdavium
CTTTTTGCATCTGGATTCGCTACAATGACCTTGACAATTACATAATGAGAGAGCTGACATGTAAGAGGAGATTAACATGAAAAAATTCAGAAACTTATGCTTACTGCTTCTGACAGTAGCCCTTACTGCTGTACTTGGCGGGTGCCAGGACGGCAAGGACGGGAGCACAGAATCTCAAGACAACGGCAGTTCTCAGGAAACAGAAGCGGAACCAACCATGGGAGGTTCCATTGTAGTAGGAATTCCTCAGGATTTAGAGGATAGTCTTGACCCACACAAATCGGTTGCGGCAGGAACGAAAGAAGTCCTATTCAACATTTATGAAGGTTTGGTAAAACCAGATGAAGAAGGAAATTACATCGATGCTGTAGCCGAAAGCCATTCTATTTCGGAAGACGGGAAAGTCTATAACTTTCAGTTAAGATCCGGAGTGAAATTCCACGATGGAACGGAAGTTACCGTAGACGATGTGAAATATTCAATCGAGCGCTGCGCCGGTATCAATGGAGACGGAACTCCGTTGGTAGCGGCGTTTTCTAATGTGGAGAAGGTGGAGACACCGGATGCCTCCACTGTGGAAATCTATTTAAAAGAAGCGGATACGGAATTTCTCGCCTACCTGATCGTTGCTGTGGTACCTCAGCACTGTGAAGATCTGGATAAGAATCCGGTGGGAACAGGACCTTTCCAGTATGTGTCACGTTCTCCACAGGAAAATATCGTGATCGAGAAATTCAGCGATTACTGGGACACCGAGAACCAGGCGTACCTGGATCAGGTGACCTTTAAAGTGGTAGGCGACAGCAATGCCATTGTCACAGGTCTTAAAAGCGGCACTATTGATATGTATCCCCGAGTGAACGCTACCCAAGCGGCACAGCTGGCAGATGATCAGGACCTTCAGATCTATGAGGGCGGTATGAATCTGATCCAGGCTCTGTATTTAAACAATGCAGAAGCGCCTTTTGACGATGTAAAAGTAAGGCAGGCGCTGTGCTATGCAGTGAACCGGCAGGAAGTGCTGGATATGGTGGCAGACGGAAAAGGAACGATCATAGGAAGCAGTATGTTCCCGGCGTTTGAGAAATATTATATGCCGGAGCTGGCAGACCTGTACCCCCAGGATGTCCAGAAAGCAAAAGAGCTTCTGGCAGAGGCAGGTTACCCGGACGGATTTGACATGACCATTTCTGTGCCCAACAACTACCAGCAGCACATTGATACGGCTCAGGTGCTGGTAGAGCAGTTAAAGCAGATCGGAGTCAATGCCGAGATCCAGCTGATCGAGTGGGACAGCTGGCTCAGTGACGTCTATGCAGACCGCAATTTCCAGTCTACGGTGGTGGGCATAGATGCGGCTTACTTAAGCGGAAGGGCTCTTTTGGAGCGTTTTGCTTCTGATGCAGAGAAAAACTTTATCAATTACAGCAATCCACAGTACGACACCCTTTACGAGCAGGTAAAGAAGAGTACAGACGACAGCGAGCAGATCGATCTGTACAAGCAGATGGAGACCCTCCTTGCAGAGGATGCTGCCAATGTGTATATCCAGGATATGGCGGCAGAGGTTGTCTTAAGGAAGGGATACGGCGGCTATGTATTTTATCCCCTGTATGTCCAGGATATGGCTAAAATCTACAAGACCGCGGAATAATAAAAGCATGAAAAGAAGGAGAAAAAGAAAATGAAGTATATTGTAAAAAAAGCAGGAACTCTCATTATCACGTTGTTAATTGTCTCTTTTTTATCCTTCTTTGCCTTTTCCATTATTCCGGGAGATGCTGCGAGGTCTAAGCTTGGAACAGAGGCAACCCAGGAGCAGATCGAAGCCCTGCAAAAGGAGATGGGGCTTGACCAGCCTTTGCCTGTACAGTACGGAAACTGGCTGAAAAACTTCATAACCGGGGATATGGGAGAGTCCTACAGCTATTCCATGCCGGTTTCAGAGCTTTTGCGGGACCGGATCCCCATCACGGTTGCATTGACGCTGATGTCCTTTCTTTTGATCCTGGTGATTTCCATTCCGCTGGGAATCATCACGGCACAAAAGGAAGGCAGCAGGCTGGACCGGGTACTGACGATCCTGAACCAGATCGTCATGTCCGTGCCGGGATTTTTCCTGGGGATCCTGATCACCTTTGTCTTTGGTCTGGTCCTGAAATGGTTCACGCCTGGCGCCTATGTATCGATCACAGAAAGCTTCGGCAGATTCCTGGGCTATCTCATTGCGCCCAGCGTCGCTATCGCACTTCCCAGGTGCGCTATGGGTGTGAAGATGCTGAGAAATTCGGTCATTGCCCAGATGGAAAAGGATTATGTACGGACTGCCCGGGCAAGGGGGAATTCCTCCCGGCAGGTTATGTACGGGCATGTACTGAAGAACGCGCTGCTTCCGGTGCTTACGTTCTGGGGGATGACCATTGCGGATATTGTTGCCAACAGTATGATCATTGAGCAGGTATTTACCATTCCGGGAATGGGAAGCCTTCTGATCACTTCGATCTCCAACCGAGATTACCCGGTAGTACTGGGGATTATCATGCTGATCGCGGTGCTGGTCATTGTGATCAACTTTATCGTGGATATCCTGTATGGAAAGATTGATCCCCGAATCCGGGTGAGACAGTGAGAGGGCAGATAAGATGAAGAAAAAAGAGAAAAATTACAGTTTCATGCTGGGCGGGCTGATTGCCCTGTTCATGCTCCTGTTTCTCCTGGCGGGTGTGTTCTATACCCCCTATGATCCGGATGCCATGAACGGAAGCGCCAAGTTTGCGGCGCCTTCCCTGGCACATTTTTTCGGCTGCGACCATTTCGGAAGAGATGTTTTCAGCAGGGTTTTAAAAGGGACGGGAACCACTTTCTTTGTGGCAGCCTCTACCATTGTGCTGGGCGGAGGGATCGGGATCCTGGCAGGAGCGTTTACCGGGTATTTCGGAGGCTGGGTGGACGAGGTGCTGATGCGGTTTAACGATGCGGTGGTATCTTTCCCCAACCTTCTGCTGGCGCTGGTATTTATCAGTATTTTGGGACCGGGCAAGTATAATGTGATCTTGGCGCTTGCCATTGTCTTTATCCCAAGCTTTGCCAGGATTACCAGAAGTGAATTCCTCAGCCACAGGGAGATGGATTATGTAAAAAGCGCCAGGCTGATGGGAGCTTCCCATCTGCGGATCATGTTTGTCCATATTTTCCCCAATGTTTTGCCGTCGGTTTTGTCCATGGCAGCTATCGGATTTAACAATGCGGTGCTGGCAGAGGCAGGCATGAGCTATCTGGGAATCGGCGTGCAGCCGCCGGATGCCTCCCTTGGCAGGATGCTTTCCGAGGCGCAGACCTATCTGATGAACGCGCCCTGGTGCGCGGTATTTCCCGGTCTGGCAGTCATTGGTCTTGCCTTGGGATTTTCCCTTTTAAGCGACGGACTTTTGAAGAAAGGGGGCAGATGAGATGCTTTTGGAAGTGAAAGATCTAAATATAGAATTTTACGATACCCAGCCCCCGCAGAAAGTCGTGAAAGGGATTTCCTTTTCCATGGAGCCGGGAGAGATTCTGGGGATTGTGGGAGAATCCGGTTCCGGAAAAACCCAGACTGCCCTGTCTATTCTCCAGCTTTTAAAAAGCAATTCCGGTATCTCGTCTGGAGAAATCCTCTTTAAAGGGAAGAATCTGGCAGGGCTTTCTGCCAGGCAGCTCCAGACAATCCGGGGAAAAGAGATCTCCATGATCTTTCAGGAGCCTATGACCTCTTTAAATCCTGTGCTTACCATAGGCAGACAGGTGGAGGAGGCGCTGAAGATCCACGGAGAGACAGACAGGGAGAAGCGCAGGAGTCTGGCTCTGGAAGCGCTTTCGGAGGCTGGACTTGGGGATCCGGAGGGCATTTACGGGAAATATCCCCATCAGCTTTCCGGCGGTATGCGCCAGAGGGTGATGATCGCGGCAGCTCTGATCACGGAGCCAGAGCTTCTCATTGCCGATGAGCCTACCACTGCCCTGGATGTGACGGTCCAGGCGCAGATCCTGGAGCTTTTGAAAGAAATTAACCGCAGGCATAAAACGGCTGTCCTGTTTATTTCCCATGATCTGGCAGTGATCCGCAGGCTCTGCGGCAGGGTTCTGGTCATGAACCAGGGGATCATTGAGGAGGAAGGGGAAGTTTCCCGGGTCTTTGAACATCCTCAGCAGGAGTATACCCGAAAGCTTCTCGCCGCGATTCCCGACAGAAGGACATCTCTCAGGAAAAGGAGGCGTGTTGATTAGTGAAAAAAGTATTGGAAATCAGGCATGTCAGCGCCTCTTACAAGGACGGGAAGGAAGAGCAGACGGTCTTAAAGGATATCAGCCTGGAAGTAAGAGAAAATGAGATCCTGGGGCTGGTAGGTGAGAGCGGCTGCGGGAAATCTACCCTTTCCAAGGTGATCCTGGGGTTTGTGAAGCCCTCCGCAGGCGAAGTGATCCATTATACAAAAATGCCCCAGATGATCTTCCAGGATCCTTTTTCTTCCTTGAATCCCAGGAAGAAAATCGGATGGATACTGGAGGAACCCTTAAAGATGCAGAAGGTTCCCCCGGGAGAAAGAAAAGTCCGGGTGGCTGCCATGGCAGAAAAGGTGGGGCTTACCAGAGAAATGCTGGACCGATTTCCCCAGGAGTTAAGCGGCGGACAGCGGCAGAGAGTCAGCATAGCCGCAGCCCTGATCCAGGGTTCCCGGTTTGTGATTGCCGATGAGCCGGTTTCGGCACTGGATGTGACTATCCAAAGGCAGATCATGGAACTGATGATACAGCTGCAGGAGGAGACAGGAATCTCTATCTTGTTTATTTCCCATGACCTGAATGTGATCTATCAGATGTGCGACCGGGTTCTGGTCATGAAAGACGGGAAGATTGTGGAAGAAGGAGAGACAGAGCAGCTCTTTGCAGAGCCTAAATCCGAATATACAAAAGAATTGCTGAAGGCGGCACCGTGAAAGCGGTGCTGTTTTTCTATGTGCTGCATAGGAAAAAAAGTGAATATTCACTTTTTTCACTTGACGATGGTGAATATTCACCTTTAAGAACAAGATGCAGGAAGGAAAAAAGAAACGCCATAGAAACATTCCTCTGTGTACTGTAGAAAAAGCAGGTGCTTTCTGTGCCTGCTTTTTCTAAGATACCCAAAGTTGAGAAAAAATCCCGAAAATAAAAAGGGAAGAGGATTATTCTCAGCCAAAACAGCCGGGATGTCTGTCTTTCGTCCCGGTTTTGCAGGCTGGGCTATAACAAGAACTCAATCAGATTCTCATAAATATCCTGACTTTTTTCCTTCCAGTTGACACAGACCGCAGAAGCAGCTTCTTTGGTAGGCACGGCAATGGTAAGGTCTACCAGAGAAAAATCATCTCTTTTCAGGGTACAGCGCACCTGATACCCTTCCACATCACTTGCATAATAATCCGCCACAGCAGAGAGCTCCTCCCGCATCTGGATCACATTTTCCTGAAAAAAAGCAGTAATATCATCCTTGATGCCGTCAGAGATCTGATCCTCAAAGTAGGACAGGGTCTGCTTTCCTGCCGGAGTGATTTTATAATAGGAAGAATTTCGCACGGTGGAGACATCAATGAGTTTCGAGTCGATCAATTCGGAAATTGCCTGCTGCAGATGGAAGTAAGTGGTGTATCCCTTATCCAGCACAAATCCGGAAATCTGGGCGTTGGTCAGGGGGAAATCCACCTTTTCCAGCATATACAGAATGATCAGCTTGTAGAGTGTCAGCGGTTCTGCCATGAATCATACCTCCTCATACTGTTTTCCCTGCCAGGCACCGCGCACTTTGCACTGGTGGTGCAGGGTATTTAACACGGTCTTTTTCGCACTGCTCCACAGAGGAGCCAGAAGAAGCTCTTTGGGACCGTCCCCGGTGAGCCGGTGGACCACGATCTTGGGAGAAAGGTGCTCCAGACAGTCGATCACCAGGTCAATGTATTCCTCCATGGTATAGACCCGGAACTTACCTGCCAGATAATCCTCCGCCAGGTCGGTTCCTTTTAAAACATGGAGCAGCTGGAGCTTGATGCCCTGGATATCCATATGGTTCAGATAAGAAATGGTTTCCAGGATATCCTCCCGGCTCTCTCCGGGAAGCCCCAGAATGGTATGGACGATTACATCAAGCTTTCTCTTTCGCAGTTCCTTTACAGCCGCGGCAAAGCAGGAGAGGGGATAGCCTCTTCGGATATAGGCGGCTGTTTTCTCATGTATGGTCTGAAGCCCCAGCTCCACCCACACAGGTTTCTTATGGTTCAGTTCTTCCAGAAGATCCAGGACTTCTTTTCCCAGGCAGTCCGGCCGGGTGCCGATGGAAAGCGCTGCAATGTCCGGATGGTCGATGGCTTCCGTATAGATTTCCCTGAGATAAGACACCGGTGCGTAAGTATTGGTGTACGCCTGGAAATAAGCGATAAAACTGGAGGCATTGCGCTTTTCTCTCAGCCGCTGTGCCTGCGTCTCAATCTGCACAGAAATGGGGTCTTCCTTATTCCCGGCAAAGTCTCCAGAGCCGCCTGCGCTGCAGAAGATACAGCCCCGGCTGCCCAGGGTCCCGTCCCGGTTGGGGCAGGTCATGCCGCCGTTTAAGGCAACCTTGTAGACCTTCTGGGAGAATCTTTCTTTCAGCATAGAATCAAAAGAGTAGTAGGGTTTTCCGTTCCAGTTTCTCATAGCAAGCCCTTTCTCTAAGTATTTTCAAATTTCTATGACAGTATCATAACATCAGAAAAAAGTTTTTACAAGTTTTGCAGGGTGCTTTTGTTATTGCGAAGTGCTATTGCTTGGCGTAGCGCTTTCTTTTCCCAAAGATTTCCGGTAGGCGGTGGGGGAGCAGCCCTTGAAGCGGCGGAAGACTTTGGCGAAATAGTTGGAATCTCCGAAACCGCAGTGTTCCGACACATCCTTGACGGAATACTGGCTGTCGCTGAGATAAGCAAGGCTTCGCTCAATCCGGTATTCCAGGATAAAATCAAACAGTGAGGTTTTCATATACCGTTTAAAGAGGCGGCTGCACTCGGAACGGCACAGGTGAATGTGCCCTGCGATTTCTTCCAGGGTCAGCGGGGAGTCGAAATGGCTTTCAATGTAGGTCAGGATTTCTCGAATCCGTTCATAATCTCTCTGGTCTTTTCCCCTATCAGGAATCTCGGTACGGCTGTGAAGGTACAGAAGCTTCCAGAAACGGTTCAGGGTGCACTGGATATCCAGTTCCCGGGTACTGCCGGGGTTCTCTTCCAGAAGCGTCAGTTCCCGGATCAGCTGTACAGCGTCCCGGTGCCAGTCCAGGGATAGATCTAGGAGAACGCCTGGCATGGAAAAGTTCTGGATCACCGGCAGCACATAGTTTAAGTACAGAGTACTGTTCTCAGACCCATAGACCAGCCTGGGGTCAAAGGTGACGGCGGTATAGGCGCAGTCCTGGTCCTGCCACATGGTGCCGGAATGAAGTACGGAAGAATTGCAGAACAGCCCCTGCCCCTGACAGATGTGATAGGAGCGGTCATTGACCTGATAAAGCATTTCTCCGGCAGTGACCAGGGTCAGTTCAATCTCCGTATGCCAGTGCCACAGAAAGGAACCCTGTTCATAGCCGGACAGCCGCTCATAACTGACCAGAAAAGGAAAAGAATCCTCTCCGTGCTTTTTCAGCTCTTTTTGAAACTGGTTGGTAATGATCTGCATAAAACCCTCCCATTTTTCTAAAGAATGAGTACAATCCCCTGAATGCGGGGAAAAATCCCCGACTTTCCCCTGAGGTTTTCAGGAGATCTCCGTTGTTTTCCAGTATAGCACAGAAAAAGAGACAGGAAAAGAAAAAACGCAATATATTACCCATAATGCGCAAATTAATCAAGGAAAATTTCAAAAAAATCAATATAATAAATATCAGAATCAAGAGTTCGGCGAAAGGAGATAAAAATTATGAGATTGCCAAAAACAGAAGCATTGGAAAAAATTTATGGGGAGAGCCAGGAGAGCGGGAAGAGATTTGCCAGCCTGGCAGAGAATTTTAAAAAGCATTTCCACAAAGAGGAGATGGAATTCTTCACAGCTCCGGGAAGGACCGAGATCGTGGGAAATCATACGGACCACAATGGAGGAAAAATTCTGGCAGCAAGCATTGATATGGATACCATCGGCGCAGCTTATCCCAACGGCACAGATCAGGTGCGTATCATCAGCGAAGGTTACGGAAGAGCCATTGAGGTGCGTGTTCCCGATGCGGAAAAGACTGACAAAATGAAAGGAACCCTTTCTCTTACAGCAGGTATGATTGACGGGGCGTTAAAGAGAGGCTTTCAGGTTTCTGGTTTTGATATGTATGTATCCACAAAGGTGATCAGCTCCGCAGGCGTCAGCTCTTCTGCTTCCTTTGAGATGCTTTTCTGCAGTGTTGTGGATTATTTCTTCAATGATTCTAAAATGGACTGTGCAGATTATGCGCGGATCGGACAGTATGCGGAGAATCATTTCTGGATGAAATCTTCCGGTCTTATGGATCAGATGGCATGTGCCGCAGGCGGCGCGATTCTTCTGGATTTCTCCGAGGGCGTACAGTATGAGACCGCAGACTTTTCCTTCGATAAAATGGGCTGTGACCTGGTGATCGTCAACACAGGAAAGGGACATGCGGATCTGAGCGACGAGTATTCCGAAATTCCTCAGGAAATGAAGAGCATTGCAAAAGAACTGGGCGCATCCACCCTTTGCGAAAGCAGCGAGGAGGCACTGGTGGAAAAGATTCTTGCAGGAGAAATCCATGTGGAAAACGACCGCGCCATCCTCCGTGCCCTTCACTTCTATGAAGAAAATAAAAGAGTAGAGAAAGCAGCCAAGGCAGTCAGAGAAAATGACAAAGAAGCCCTTCTTTCCGTTATCAAAGAATCTGGCGAATCTTCCTGGAAATGGCTTCAGAACTGCGTATCCCGTTCCGACTACAATGACCAGAGAGTTGCCCTTACCCTGGCAATGACCGAACTTTTCCTGAAGAAAAAGAACCGGGGCTGCTGCCGTGTCCACGGAGGCGGATTTGCAGGCGTGATCATGTGCGTGACAGAGAAAGAAGATACGCAGGAATATGTATCCTACATCTCCCGCCTGGCAGGAAAAGAGAATGTATATCCGATGAAGATCAGAAATACTGGGGCTGCCCATATAGAAAGAGAATAAGCGCTGGAAACCTGCGTTGACAAAAAAACACGTCCATGGTATGGTTTTTTATAGAAAAGACAGTATCCGCAGGCAGAAACCTGCCGGGAATCATTACGAAAGAAACAGGAGAAACTATGAAAAAACATATCAGGAGAAATCTATGCGTCGGCATATTGTGTGGAGCAATGCTTTTCAGCTCCGGCTGCAGCCTGGGAAACGCCTCCGAGGAACCCCAGACACTGGAAAAGGGAACCCTGAAAGTAGGCATGGATCTGAACATCAAGCCCATGTGCTACCTGTCAGAGGACACCGACCAGCCGGCTGGTTTCGATGTAGAGCTTGCCCAGGCAGTGGCAGAAGGGCTGGATCTGAAGCTGGAGATCATTGACACGTCCCAGGAAAACCTGCTGAAATCTCTGGACGCGGACCTGTATGACTGTGTCATCTCGGCTGCCGGGCTTGCCCAGTGGAATCAGACCCACTATTCGCACACCAGAAGCTATGCGGATCTTGCTCCGGTAAAGGATAAGACCGAAGGTGAAAGCTCTTATACAAAGCTTGCAGTTTTTACCAAAAAAGGAAACAGCTTAAAAGAAAACCTGGATCAGGAGCTGGAGGCGCTTTTAGCCAGCGGAAAAGTAAAAGAAATTTCAGAGAAATATTTTGAACAGGATATCTCTGCAAAAGCAGAGCAGGAATAAGAAACATCCTCCATGCAGGGGGGAGAAAAAGGAGAAAAGACACAGGGCAGATTGTCCAGGTTTTTTCTTCTTTTTTTGTCTAAATTGACAGGACTTTTTTCAGGAAAACAACTTGATTTTTTCCTTTGCAGATGTTAGCATGAATATATAGTTTAATGACTAAACTAATTAAGGAGGTTTCGATTTCCAATGAAATTATTCAAAGTGACTGATCCGGAATTTAAAGCCTATGGAAAAGTAATCGAAGGCATTGATGTCACCGAATTGCTGGAAGCTTTAAAGGAAACACCCTGTCCCGACGACGTGGTCTATGTACCGTCAGAGGAGAAACTGGAAGCATGCGGCTGTACAGCCCAGATCCAGTACAGCCTGTTCGGAGGGATGCCCATCCAGGCGGGCTACTGCAACGGAAACAATCATTTGCTGAATGCGGTGGAATATCACAGAGATTCTGAGGTAAATGTGGCGCAGACCGATATGATCCTGATCCTTGGAAAGGAACAGGATATTCAGAAAGACCATACCTATGACACAGCAAAAATGGAAGCCTTTCTGGTGCCTGCGGGAACCATGAGCGAAGTGTATGCCACCACCCTGCACTACGCACCCTGCAATGTAGACGGCAGGAAGTTCCGCGCGGCAGTCATTCTGCCGAAAGGAACCAACACAGAGGCGCCGGCTCCCCAGAGAAATACCCCGGAGGACGTGCTTCTTTTTGCAAGAAATAAATGGCTCATTGCCCACGAAGAGGCGCAGATCGAAGGCGCTTTTGTTGGGTTAATAGGCGAAAACCTTTCTGTAGAATAACGAAAAAACATGTAATCTATTTATAATTTTAAGGAGGAAGAAATCATGAATTTATCCAACATGCCGGAAGTAAAATTAGGTATTGTGGCAGTCAGCCGCGACTGTTTCCCCATGACACTTTCCGAGTCAAGAAGAAAAGCTGTAGTGGCAGCTTACCAGGGGGAAATCTACGAATGTCCCACAGTAGTAGAAAGTGAAAAAGACATGCAGAAAGCACTGGCAGAGGTAAACGAAGCCGGATGCGACGCGCTGGTGGTTTACCTTGGAAACTTCGGACCGGAGTCAGCAGAGACCCTGCTGGTGAAATACTTTGACGGTCCCTGCATGGTAGTTGCAGCAGCAGAAGAAGGAGACCTGGTACAGGGAAGAGGCGACGCTTACTGCGGAATGTTAAACGCAAGCTATAACCTGAAGCTGCGCAACTTAAAAGCCTACATACCAGAGTATCCTGTGGGAACTGCCCAGGAAGTAGCAGAAATGATCGGGGAATTTGTACCTATCGCACGCGCTGTGGTAGCAGTGAGAAACTTAAAAATCATCAGCTTCGGACCCCGTCCCCAGGATTTCCTGGCATGCAACGCTCCCATCAAACGCCTGTACGATCTGGGAGTAGAGATTGAAGAAAATTCAGAGCTGGATCTGTTTGAAGCATTTCATAAACATGCGGGAGACGCAAGGATTCCAGGTATTGTCGAAGAGATGGAAAAAGAACTGGGCGAAGGAAATAAAAAGCCGGACATCCTGCCGAAACTGGCGCAGTATGAGCTTACCTTATTAGACTGGGCAGAAGCGCACCGGGGTTCCAGAAAATATGTGACGCTGACTACAAAATGCTGGCCTGCATTCCAGACACAGTTTGGTTTTGTTCCATGCTATGTCAACAGCCGTCTGACCGACAGAGGTATTCCGGTGTCCTGTGAAGTGGATATCTGGGGAACCTTAAGCGAATACATCGGTACCGTGATCAGCCAGGATACCGTTACCCTCCTTGATATCAACAACACTGTTCCGGCTTCCATTTATGACAATGAGATTAAAGGAAACTATGCCTATACACAAAAAGATACCTTCATGGGATTCCACTGCGGCAACACCGCTTCCAGCAAGCTGACCTCCTGCACTATGAAATACCAGATGATCATGGCAAGAAGCCTGCCGGAAGAAGTAACACAGGGAACTCTGGAAGGCGATATTATCCCGGGCGATATTACATTCTACCGCCTGCAGAGCACTTCTGACTGCAAGCTGCGCGCTTACATTGCCCAGGGAGAAGTTCTGCCGGTAGCTACACAGAGCTTCGGCGGCATCGGCATTTTTGCCATCCAGGAAATGGGACGCTTCTACCGCCATGTACTGGTAGAAAAGAACTATCCGCACCACGGAGCAGTCGCCTTCGGACATTTCGGAAAAACTTTATATGAAGTATTTAAATATCTGGGTGTAGAAGTGGAAGAAATTAACTACAACCAGCCAAAAGGCGTTCTGTATCCAACAGAAAATCCATTTGCATAAACAGAGGAGAAGAACATGTTATATATAGGTGTTGATCTGGGCACTTCCGCCGTCAAATTGCTGCTTATGGACGGGGAGGGCAGGATCCAGAAAATCGTATCCAAGGAGTACCCGCTGTCATTCCCACATCCGGGCTGGTCGGAACAGAATCCCCAGGACTGGTGGGAACAGAGTCTGCAGGGGATCAAAGAGCTGACAGATGAGTGTGATAAATCCCAGGTGGCAGGCATCAGTTTCGGCGGTCAGATGCACGGTCTGGTAATCCTGGATGAAGAGGATCAGGTCATCCGTCCCGCAATCTTATGGAACGACGGAAGGACCGGAAAAGAAACCGATTATCTCAACCAGGTCATCGGAAAGGAGAAACTGTCCCAGTATACGGCAAACATCGCCTTCGCCGGCTTTACCGCGCCGAAGATTCTCTGGGTGAAGGAAAACGAACCAGAGAATTTTAAAAAGATAAAAAAAATCATGCTTCCCAAAGATTATCTGGCCTACAAATTGTCCGGCACCCATTGCTGCGACATGTCAGACGCTTCAGGAATGCTGCTCTTAGATGTAAAGAACCGCTGCTGGTCCGAAGAAATGCTGAAGATCTGCGGCATCACCCAGGAACAGATGCCCAAACTTTTTGAAAGCTATGAGACCGTGGGTACTTTAAAGCCTGAGCTTGCCCGGGAACTGGGAATTCCCGCTTCCTGTAAAATTGTTGCCGGAGCCGGGGACAATGCGGCAGCGGCAGTAGGAACAGGCACAGTGGGAGACGGCATGTGCAATATTTCCCTGGGAACCAGCGGAACGATCTTCATTTCCAGCAGAGAATTCGGCGTGGATCCCAACAATGCCCTCCATGCCTTTGCCCACGCAGACGGAAACTATCATCTCATGGGCTGTATGCTCAGCGCGGCATCCTGCAACAAATGGTGGATGGACGAGATCATCGGAACCAGTGACTACAGCGCAGAACAGGCAAAGATCACAAAGCTGGGAGAGAACAACGTCTTTTTCCTGCCATACCTTATGGGAGAGCGTTCCCCTCACAACAATCCCAATGCCAGGGGAACCTTCATTGGTCTTACCATGGACAGCACCCGGGCTGACATGACCCAGGCAGTGTTAGAAGGCGTGGCGTTTGCTATCCGGGATTCCTTTGAGGTGGCAAAATCTCTGGGAATTAAAATCGAGAGGACCAAGATCTGCGGCGGCGGAGCCAAAAGTCCGCTGTGGAAAAAAATGATCGCCAACATTCTGAATATCAAAGTGGATGTGATTGAATCAGAAGAAGGTCCTGCTCTGGGAGGAGCCATGCTGGCAGCCGTTGCTAACGGAGAATTCGCCTCTGTGGAGGAAGCTGCGGCAAAGATCGTTAAGGTCATTGATACCGTAGAACCTGAACCGGAGCTGGCAGAGAAATACGAGGAAAAATACCGGAAATTCGCTAAGATCTATCCGGCAGTGAAAGATTTATTTGAACAGATAATTTAAAAAACAGGAGCAGGACAAGAATGCCAAGGCAGTTGTCCTGCTCTTTTTCTGCGCTGGCAAAGGCTTGATCTGCCGGGAAGCTCTTGTGAAGGGAGGAAAAATGTATTAAAATGGTGCTGGTATTCCCGGAGCTGACTTTGGCGCTGTCCTGTCCGGCAGTACAGTGCATAGGAGATACCGCCGCTGAAAAAAGGCAGAGTCTGAAACTTTAAAAGACGCCGGGAGATACCTGTTTGCCCTGCAGAAAGCGGTATTTCTGAACTTACAAGAAAAACAAGAAAGGAAGTATACGACCATGAGAGACGTTTTAGATGTACACACCCATACACTGGCAAGCGGACATGCCTACAATACCATCCGGGAGATGGCAAAGTCTGCATCCGAAAAAGGATTGGAGCTTCTTGGAATTACGGAACACGCCGCGGCAATGCCCGGAGCGCCCCATATCTTTTACTTTGAAAACATGAAAATGCTGGACAGAGAGATGTACGGCATTCAGCTTTTATTCGGAGCAGAGCTGAATATCCTGGACAGCAAAGGCACGGTAGATCTGCCACAGCAGGTTCTGAAGAATCTGGATCTTACCGTGGCGAGTCTGCACATTCCCTGTATCAAGCCGGGATCAAAGGAGGAAAATACCAGCGCGTACCTGGAAACCATGAAGAACCCCTGGATCAATATCATCGGACATCCGGACGACGGAAGGTATCCGGTAGACTATCTTGCCCTGGTCCAGGGAGCAAAGGAGTATGGAGTGCTCCTGGAAGTAAATAATAATTCCTTAGATCCCAGATGCTCCCGCCAAGGCGGTCAGGAAAATGTGAGGACCATGCTGCGGCACTGTATGGAGTACCAGGTACCGGTTGTCCTTGACAGCGACGCTCATACAGACGCTCTGGTAGGTTTTCATCAATATGCCTGGGAGATCATACAGGAAATGAATTTCCCGGAAGAACTGATCGTCAACAGAAGTACAGAAGAATTGAAAAAATATGTAAATAAATACAAGAATTTATAAAAAGTTTATACTTTATGGAAGAAAAGTGCAAGTCTCTTCTTTACTTTAAGATTTTACTGTGCTAATATATATGTGAGTGATGGGAGCTATAACCGATAAAGAGACGTAGCGTTAACGCGCTGACGCGGAGACTGGTTTGTGTGATCGTCACAAAAGGTCTGTGAGAGGCAATGGTTTTACAGACATATTTTGGGTGCATAGTAAAATGTAAGGAGATTAGGTGATGAGCAAGAAAATTCATACAGAAGCAGTAGATTCCCTATTTGATGCTGTTCTGAGTTTAAAAAACAGAGAAGAGTGTTACCTTTTTTTTGAAGATGTATGTACAGTGAATGAGATTTTATCCTTATCCCAGCGTTTTGAGGTTGCCAAGATGCTGAAAGAGAAAAAGACTTATCTGGAGATTTCAGAGAAAACAGGAGCTTCCACCGCAACCATCAGCCGGGTGAACAGAAGTTTGAATTACGGCAACGATGGTTACGAAATGGTCTTTGAAAGACTGGAGGCAGACAAAGAATAAAAAGCCCCCCTCTATAGAACAGAAAACAGGAGAACCTGTCAGACTGCTGGGAAAGCAGACTGGCAGGTTCTCCTGCTTTGTTCAGGACTTCTTTTTTCCATCTTTTTTGCTGTCCTTGGGATTTTCAGGTTTTGGCATTTGGTCGATCAGGTTTTCAATCACCTGCTTTTTTACATATACGTCAAAGCTGAGCATACAGATGAAAGCAAATTGCCTGAGAAATTCTTTCTCCGTTTCTTCAGCCTGGGAAAAGGCATCACATGCCTGACTGAATTTTTTGGTAATATCTTTTTTTAAAGGTTCGATCTGCTCCAGCTCCAGATGAATGATTTCCCGATAGATATCGGTCAGGGAAATGCTGCCTTCTCCGGAAAAGAATCGTTCCGCAATGGGATCCAGAAGAGTCTGGATATCATTGATGGAAAGAAGATTCTTAAAATAATAGATAAAAGTCAGCATAAGAATGTGCTCTTTGGAGTATTTTTTCTTTACAGGAGCAGGCAGCAGATGGTTCTTAGCATAATTATTGATCATGGTCTTGGTAAGAACCTTGTCTTCCTCATAGCGCTTGGAAGAAGCCATGTGGCTTTCCATAAAAGTCGTGACCTGGTCCATATATAAATCAATGCCGGGGATGTCCTCCGGCTTAATATAATCAATGCGGGATATACTGGATAGGATACTGTTTAGAATATCTTTTGTGTCTATAGTCATTTCATCACCTCTATGCCTTATTATATAGTTTTGAAAACTATTTGTAAAGAGGGAAATTCGTTTAATTACCATATGGCGGAAAAACCCAGTAAATATAAGGGTTTCAGCCGTTTTTAAATGCTTTTTGGCGGAACGGGAATGGTGAAAAAAATCCCCTTTTTGCCCCCTTTTGTCCCCTTTTTGTCCCCTTAAATTATGAGACGGATAGAGTCTATTTTTTCCTCTTCCTGGCGCTTTAATTCGCTGGTCATATGCAGATAGATCTGGCGCGTGATCTGGCTATCCTCGTGCCCCAGGCGGCGGGATATGGAGTCTACACTCATACCCTTTGCCAGCAGCAGGGAAGCGTGGGTATGCCGGAGCATATGCGGAGTGACCTCAAACCCAAGGACTTCCAGAGATGTTTTTTTAAGAACATCTTTATAAACAAGATAAGATATATAATCTCCTCTGGTATTGGAAAGGAAAAGCTCTGTTCGGTAGCCCCTGAAGAGAGCTTCCTGTTTTGTATACAGAAAAATTTCTGAACATACTTTTGCAAGCTCTGGCTGTATATGGATATCCCGGATTGATGATCCAGTCTTTGGGGGACCTATTTCTTTGGATGCGGGGAAAATCGTTTTGTTTATGCGGATGACCTGATCTTTCAGATCAACGTCTTGCGCATTCAGGGCGATGGCTTCACCAATTCGCAAGCCAGATAAAGACAAGAAACGAGTTAAAAGCTCCCATTCCCCAGCGAAAAATGGTAATAATCCGGGAACGCAGATTATTCAGATAGCCTCCGCCTTTTCCAGTCCGTGCAAGAGATTCCCTAAGGTAGTTCGCTGTGATCCTATCCACCCGAATATCTTTCCCAATAACACGCAGAACCGTGTTGCACTGATAAAAAACAGAGTTATAGGTAGAGGGTTTCAAAACCATTTTTTGGGATGCTAAGTATTTGGAAATCAGATCGTTTACAGAGATGGCAGATATCTCAGGGGGAGCGGTCTGACGTTCTTCGATCATACGCATCAGTGTCTCTGCAGCAATCTTTTTAGCAGCAGCAGTCTTTTTATCAAGGGTGACAGATACACGCTTCTGCTTGCCAGTCATATAATCTTCGTACTGTTCCACATATTTAAATTTCCCGTTTTTTTTGTTTTTCGATCCACATTCATATCATCCTCCTTTTAAAGATTGCAAAAATAGGTACAAAAATAACAGCCAGCAAAGAACAAGTGTTCCGCTTGCGATGGCTGCCCGAAGATGATACAATATATCCTGAATTTGGGGTATCGTTCTTCGGAGCGTTACTTGCCGTCCTGGTGTTGGCGCACCGGGGCGGTTTTAAATTTGACAAATAAATATGTTTGACATATAATATACTTAACAGGACAGCCGGAAGGTGAGTGCACGTCACCCGTCCCGGCGAAAGATTAGCAAAAATAGTCGTCAGCTTACCAGGGCAGGACGGCTATTTTTTATGGGCATAAGTTAGAATTGCAACTATTAACAACGCAGTTGTTAAAATAATCTGAAATTCTTCATATGTACTCATAATCACCACCCCCTTCCACAGGATTCAGAAAGGGTGGGAGCACGTCCCCGGCTGCCCGGGTAAGTATATTATTGTCAAAGAAAAATAATTATTTTTTCAGAAATGAAACATTCAGTCACATCTGTTTATAGTTTAATTCTATCCTGAAGTTTTCAAAAAGTAAATTAAGACTTTAAGAAATTTAAAATTTATTTTTGATAAAACCAGCACGGACGGATAATTCCGCGAAAATGTATCATTTACTGCTAAAAATAGCCGTTCCTGAACTTTTTAACAAGTGCAGAACGGCTATTGAGTTCACGCTGTGCGATTCATTACTTCTTTTCTTCCTTCGGCAGGACCAGATTCAAAAGGATCGCCATAATCGTTGCCATGACTACAGGTGATTTTCCGAAGATCATAGTCACCCATTCCGGGAAGTTTGCCAGCGCCGCAGGAGCCTGTGTGATCCCCATGCCCAGAGCAACAGAAAGTCCTACAATGGAAGTGTTGCGGTAATTCATCTCCTGCCTCAGGATCAGCTTGATCCCAGTCATAGCGATCGAAGCAAATACAGAAATGGTAGCGCCGCCTAAGACGCACTGCGGAATGGTATTCAGCAGCGCAGAAAACTTCGGAACAAAGCCTGCGATCATCAGGATCACAGCAGCAAGCCCCAGGACACAGCGGTTGACTACCTTTGTCGTGGTCACGATGCCTACATTCTGGCTGTAAGTAGCAGTCGGCAGACCGCCGAAAACAGCGCCGATGATGTTGCTGATACCGTACATCATAATGCCGCCCTGAAGTTCTCTGTTTTTCGGCTCACGGTTCATACTTCCCACTGTAGTAGCGGAGAAGTCGCCGATCGCCTGAATGGAATTGATGCCAAAGAGCACACCGATGGCAATGCAGGCAGAAGGTTCAAATTTCACAGAAAAATGAAGAGGCTTAGGAAGCTGAAAATATCCGGCAGAAGCCACGTCGCCGAAATTTACCATGCCGAAACATGCTGCAAGAGCATAGCCTGCAATAATACCGATCAGGATAGATGCCAGCTTTACGGTGCCTTTGGTAAAGTGGTTCAGCACCGTTACTACTGCAAGGGTAAAAAATGCCACAAGCCAATTCTGCCAGGAACCGTATTCCGGATTGGATGTTCCCCCTGCCATATAATTGATCGCAGTAGGGTACAGGGAAAGACCGATAGTAAATACAACCGTTCCCGTGACGATCGGCGGAAACAGGACACGGATTTTGCGCACCGCAATGCCTACAATGAGAGCCACGATACCGCCTACGATCTGCGCGCCCAGTATGGTAGCAATGTCAAAAGATTCTGCGATCGCCTGCATGCTGGGCACATAGGCAAAACTGATGCCCATGATCACAGGCAGAGCAGAACCCAGCTGGAATTTTTCCGTTTTAATAAATGGAAACAGCTGCAGGAGCGTGCTGATGGCAGAGACGAACAGGGCTGCCTGGATCAGGATGATCCTGTCGGTCTCGTTAATGCCGGCAGCAGATGAAACAATGATAGCCGGAGTGACACAGCCCACGATCATTGCCACAACATGCTGCAGGGCGAGGGGAAGCGACTGGGAAAAGCTGGGAACGCCGTCCAGCTCAAAAATGGACGCTTTTTTCGCCGGAGCTTTTGATGTACTTGAATTGAACATAATTTCCTCCTGATTTATGATTCGTTTTTTTCATGTTTTACTTTACACAATAAACCATAGTTCTGTAAAGAGTTATAGGACAGAAATTTACACAGACTTTAAAATTTCGGCAGTCTTACTTGGGTTCCGGCTGGACGAGAGCCGGGTTTTGTAGTAATCTTGTAGAAAAGAAAGAATAAAACGACACGGGAGAGAAGGCAAAATGAAAAGAAAGAACAGAACCCGCACAGAAGTGCTTCTGGATATTAAAACACAGGCAGATGTCAAAAAGATCTTAAAAACCTACAAAGGTGCGGCAGAGATCTGCATCCGGTATTTCGGTCTGGGCGCAGGTGTGTGCTCCCTGCTTTACGGCGCAGTCCACAGACCTTTTGAACGTCTGGCAGTGGAACTGGGAATTCTTCTCCTTGCAGCAGGCATCCTCATTCCGCTGGCACTGGCGGTCCGTTCAGAAAAAGCATTGAAAAAACAATTAGGCTCCGACTGCATGGAACTGGAATATAAATATTACGAAGACTTCATGGAAATCTATTCCAGATTCCGCAAAACAGTAAAACTGAGCAGAATCGAGTATGACGAGATTGTCAAAATGAAAAAGAAATCCTTTGGCATTGCAGTACAGTTGAAAAATAAGGGCACTTATTACATGTTCTTAAATGAAGAACAGCAAAAACAGGCGTGGAATATTATGAATCCCTAAAAAAAGAAAAAAATTTTTCTGATATTTAAATTAAGAATAGAAATTCTGTTTGTACTCCATTTATCAGATGCAGGAATTATGCATATAATAACAAAAAACTGACAGGAGACAACACAGTATGGATTATTCAGGATTGGGGAAAAGGATTCGGACAATTCGTATAAGCAGAAAAATGACGCAGCAGATGTTGGGCGAGGAGACGGATTATTCGGTGCAGCATATCAGCCATGTGGAAACCGGAAAGACCAAGCTCAGCGTGGAATGCCTGTTTGACATTGCCAATGCGCTCAACGTTTCTTTAGACGAGCTGGCGTGCGGTTACGTAAATTCTGCGTCCGTTGTCCTGGACAGTGAACTGAAAGCCATACTGGATGATTGTACGCCTCAGGAGAAAGAGGTCATCCTGGATACTGTGAAAACCTTAAAAAGAAGCTTAAAAAAGAACAGCAGCCGAAGCTTATAGCAGCACGGCTGCTTTTTCTTTGGGACGCTTCGCTGCGGCGCAAACTTTATATCCGGGCATAGTGCACAACAGGAGAAGCTTTCAAAACGGAAATTTCTCTTTGGTTTTCTTTTACACAGAAGCAGTTGTAAGGTATAATGTAAACACTTAATGAGCACAAGCCAAAGGCGCCGTGGGAATTTAGTGAGAACATATGCCTGGACACTTAGCAAACGCAAGCCAAAGGCGCAGCATGGGGTCAGTGACTTGGCATAATGAATGGGCACAGAACGATTTGGGAGGTTGGAAAATGGAAAAACATGAGATTTTAGCTGTCTATGGGACAGATTATAAAGAAATGACAAAAAGGATCCTGCAGGAAGCTGCTCTTGAAGAGAGGATTCCTTCTGCCAGATCCAGGATCGGGATCAAACCTAATCTGGTATCCCCCTCCGAAGCCTCCTGGGGTGCGACCACGCATCCGGAGATCGTTGCCGGGATCATTGAATATCTTCAGGAAAGAGGCTTTCGCAGCCTGGTCATGCTGGAAAGCTCCTGGGTAGGGGACAAGACAGAAGACGCGGTAAAGGTCTGCGGATATGACCGTCTGTCAGAGAAATACGGAGTAGAATTTCTGGATATGCAGAAGGACCCGGCAGTTGTGCGCAGCTGCGCCGGGATGGAACTGAAACTGTGCAGGCAGGCAGAGGCATTGGACTTCTTAATCAATGTACCTGTCATGAAAGGGCACTGTCAGACAAAAATCACCTGTGCGCTGAAGAATATGAAAGGGCTGATCCCCAATTCAGAAAAACGCCGTTTCCATTCCATGGGACTGCACAAGCCTATTGCCCATTTGGCAGCCGGGATCCGTCAGGACTTTATCGTGGTGGATAACATCTGCGGAGACTGGGATTTTGAAGACGGAGGAAATCCTGTGGAAATGGACCGGATCCTGACAGCAGCAGATCCGGTGCTCTGCGACGCTTATGTCTGTCATTTAATGGGCTATGAGGTTTCCGAGGTACCCTACATCGGCATGGCAGAGGAATTGGGTGTGGGATGCGCGGACTGGAAAAAAGCAGATTATCGGGAGCTGAACGCGCCGGTAAAAGAAGTGCTCCTTCCCAAAAACAGAAAAGTGGTACAGCTTCAGGATGCAGTAGAAGAAGTGGAGTCCTGCAGCGCCTGCTACGGATATCTGATCCCTGCTCTGCAGCAGCTGAAAGAGGAAGGGCTCCTTTCCTGCTTTAAGGAAAAGATCTGTATCGGACAGGGATACCGGGGCAAGACCGGACAGCTGGGCATTGGACAGTGCACTGCCGGATTCCGAAACTCTGTCAAGGGCTGTCCTCCTACAGAAGCCGATATTTATAAGTTCCTGAAGGATTATATAGAAAAAAATACCTGATATTACAAAAAAACGACCAAAAGTGCGGGTGAAAAGACCGGAAACAGATAAAGGGTTGTATTTAAGTAAAAAATAGGTATAATGAGATTGAAGCTAATTATGAAACAGATATGAAGAAATTGTTATCAAGTTGTTATATAGGAGAACTATTATGAAAGTACCATTTTCACCGCCGGACATTACAGAAGAGGAAATCGCAGAAGTCGCGGATACCTTAAGGAGCGGCTGGATCACAACCGGACCGAAGACAAAGAGGTTCGAGCAGGAGATTGCCGCCTTCTGCCATACGGAGAAAGCAGCGTGTCTGAATTCTGCCACGGCAAGCCTGGAGCTTAGCCTGCGGATCCTGGGAATCGGTCCGGGAGACGAGGTGATCACTACCGCATATACCTATACGGCAAGCTGCAGCGTGATCTGCCATGTAGGCGCCACACCGGTGCTGGTAGATACCCTGCCGGATTCCTACGACATGGACCCTCAGAAGGTAAGAGAGGCAGTCAATGAAAGGACCAAAGCCGTCATCTGCGTGGATCTGGCAGGCATCGTCTATCCATATTACGAAGAGATCTATCAGATCGCGGAAGAAAAAAAGGAACTGTTTTGTCCGTCAGGCAGGATCCAGGAGGCGCTGGGAAGAATTGCAGTTCTCTCAGACGGCGCCCATTCCTTCGGCGCTTCTTATAAAGGAAAGAAGAGCGGAGAGATCGCAGATTTCACCAGTTTTTCCTTCCATGCAGTTAAAAATCTGACCACTGCAGAGGGCGGAGCCGCAGTTTGGAGAGCTATCCCAGGGATTTCTTCAGAAGAGATCTACAAACAGTTTATGGATCTGTCTCTTCACGGGCAGAATAAGGATGCGCTGGCAAAAACAAAGCTTGGCAACTGGGAATATGACATTGTAGCGCCTTACTACAAATGCAATATGACAGATATCATGGCTGCCATAGGACTGGTACAGCTGAAAAGATACCCGGAACTTTTGAAACGCAGAAAAGAGCTGATCGAAACTTATAACAGGGGCTTTCAGGATCTTGGCATCCAGGTGCTGGATCACTATGGGGAAGATCACAGCTCCAGCGGGCATCTGTATCTGATCAGACTTCCCGGAAGGACCAGACAGGAATGCAATCAGGTGATCACAAAGCTGGCAGAAGCAGACATTGCTTCTAACGTACATTATAAGCCGCTGCCCATGATGACAGCATACAAAAATCTGGGATTTGACATTCAGGACTATCCCAACGCTTATCATATGTTTGAAAATGAGATCACTCTGCCGCTTCACACATGTCTGACAGATGAGCAGGTAGATTACATTATTTCTACATTTAGAAAAATCGTAAAGGAACTGTAAGTCATGTTAAAAGATTGGAACAGTCTGCCGACTTGTATGAAAAATAAAGAAACAGAAAACTATTATAACAAACTGAAACAAAAACGCGTAGCACTTGGTGTTAAGCGTTTTTGTGATGTGATCCTGGCGCTTTGCCTTACGGTTTGTTTGTCCCCGATTATGCTGGTGCTTGCCGTCTGGATCAAATTAGACAGCCGGGGTCCTGTGTTTTTCCGCCAGGAGCGGGTGACCCAATATGGGAAGATCTACCGGATATTTAAGTTCCGCACCATGGTGGCAGACGCAGATAAAAAAGGTCCTCTGGTGACCAGGGGACAGGATTCCAGGATTACCAAAGTGGGCAATAAGCTGCGCAAATGCAGGCTGGATGAACTGCCGCAGCTTTTCAATGTTCTTGCCGGTGATATGAGCTTTGTGGGCACGAGACCGGAAGTGAAGAAATATGTGGACTGCTACTCCGCAGAGATGATGGCAACCCTGCTTTTGCCGGCAGGCATCACTTCCAGGACCAGTATTGTCTACAAAGATGAAGACGAAATTCTGGAAAAATACAGCAGCACCACCGATAAGACCACCGATGAGATTTATGTGGAGTATGTGCTGCCGGAAAAAATGAAATACAACCTGCAGTATCTGGAGCAGTTCAGTCTTCTGGGAGATCTGAAGGTTATGATCGACACGGTGCTGGCAGTGATCCGCTGAATATTTGCAGAGAAAAAACGCAGAACGCAAAAACAGCTGTTTTAAGACTATAGGAGAGTACAATGAAGAAAATTGCAGTAATATCCATGGGTGTAAAACTGGATAACGAGAAGGGGTACAGCCGTTTCCGCTATATTGCAGACTTCCTGACGGATGCAGGATATCAGGTGGATCTGATCACCACCACCTTCCAGCACTGGGAGAAAGCACAGCGGGACATGGCAAAGATCAAAAAAGAAGATTATAAATTTCGGCTGAAATTTATTTACGAACCAGGATATAAAAAGAATATAGATCTGCGCAGAGTCAGGAGCCACAGCATTGCGGCAAAAAATCTGGCAGCGCTTCTGGAAAGGGAAGGAGACTATGACCTGATCTACTGTGAGATCCCGCCCAATGACGTAGCGCTGGCAGCGGCAGAATACGCGAAAAAGAAAGGGATCCCCTTTGTACCGGATGTCAATGACCTGTGGCCGGAAGCCATGCGGATGGTACTGGACGTTCCGGTAGTCAGTGATCTGTTATTCTATCCCTTAAAGAGAGACGCGGAAAAGGTCTATTCCCTGGTATCCGGCATCATAGGGACTTCCGATGAATACCGGGACCGCCCTTTAAAAAATCAGAACCTGGATGTGCCGAAAAAGACCGTCTATGTAGGAAATGAAATCGCGGAATTTGATGCAGGCGTAAAGACCTATGCTCCGGAAATAGAGAAAGAAGAAGGAGAATTCTGGGTTTCTTACGCGGGGACCATAGGTACCAGCTATGATATCAGGACCATGGTCCTGGCAGGAAAAGAACTTTTAAACAGAGGTCTTGGAAACATCAAGATCAAGATCCTGGGCGGCGGTCCTCTGAAGGAAGAGCTGGAAACCCTGGCAAAAGAAAAAGCCTGCGCCAATGTAGAATTTGTAGGATATGCGCCCTATCCCAAGATGGCAGCCTACCTGGCAAAATCAGACATCCTGGTGAATTCCTTTGTGAAGAAGGCGCCCCAGAGCATTGTCACCAAGATCGGCGATTACCTGGCAGCAGGAAAGCCTATGATCAACACCTGCATGAGCCCGGAGTTTAGGGGCAAAGTCGACCAGGACGGATTCGGCATCAACATTTTGCCGGAAGATGTCAACATTCTGGCAGATGCGATAGAAACCTTATACCGGGACGAAGCGGGAAGGGAAGAAATGGGAAGAAAAGCCCGCCGGATCGCAGAGGAACAGTTTGACAGACCCCAGTCCTACAAAAAGATTATCGATTTAATTGAGGAGCTGACATAAGATGAACAGACCTTTTTTCAGTGTGGTAATGCCTGCCTACCAGGCAGAGAAATATCTGGGGACAGCCATTGAAAGCATTCGGAGACAAAGCTTTGAAGACTGGGAGCTTTTGATCATTGACGACTGTTCCAGCGATAAAACATTTGAAATCGCCTCAGATTATGAGAAAAAAGACAGCAGGATCCGTGTGATCCACAGAGAAAAAAACGCAGGCGTCAGCGAAGCGAGAAATCTGGGGATCACCATGGCACAGGGAAAATACCTCTGGTTCGTGGATGCAGACGACACTGTGGAGGAAACCATTCTTTCCCGGGTGTATGATTCCCTGCAGGAGAATCCGGCGAAATTAGTGGTTTTCGGTCTGGTGGAAGAATATTATTCCCAGGACGGGAAGCTGGAATATAAAAACACCAGGAAACCGCCCCGCATGCTTCTGAATACAGAAAGAGACGTGAGAAAGCAGATCATCCTGCTGGAGCAGCAGACCCTGTACGGGTATCCCTGGAATAAAGTGTACGACCTGATCTATATGAAAAATCTGGGTATCCGCTTTGAAGATTATAGGAAAGCAAAATTTATCGAAGATATTTTATTTAACATCCAATTCTGCATGGACATTGATTCCATGAACCTGTTAAGCGCGGCGCCCTACCACTATGCAAAGAGAGCCAACGAAAGTCTGACCAACGAGTTTGTACCGGAATATTACCGTCTGCACAGAAGAAGGATCGAGACGCTGTGGAAGCAGCAGAAATACTGGAAAATCGATATGCAGAGATCCAGAAAGATCCTGGGAGGACTTTTCTGCCGCTACATCCTGTCTGCCCTGGAAAGAAACTATGACAAACGGGCTGATATTTCTTTTCTGGAAAGGCGCAGGTTCTGCAGACAGATTTTCGCAGATCCCCTGTTTCTGGAGCTGGTGCCTTACGGCAAAGCAGAGGACAGCCGGATGCTGAAAATCGCGCTGAAACTGATGCAGACAAAAAATGTAACTTTAAACCTGCTGTTTGCCTTCTGCATTCATCTGGTAAGGAGCAAGCTGCCGGTCATTTATTCAAAAGTCAAATCAGGAAGATAGAAAAAAATAGAGGAAATAACGAGATGAAGAAATACGATTATATCTTAGTTGGAAGCGGATTATTTTCAGGTGTGTTTGCCTATCACGCGGTCAGACAGGGAAAGAAATGTCTGGTGGTGGAAAAAAGAGATACCATCGGAGGCAATCTGTACTGTGAAGACGTGGAAGGCATCCATGTGCATCAATACGGAGCCCATATTTTCCACACCAGCAATAAAAAAGTATGGCAGTTTGTCAATTCCCTGGCAGAATTCAACCGTTACACCAATTCCCCGGTGGCAAATTATCACGGGGAAATGTATAATATGCCCTTTAACATGAACACCTTCAGTAAAATGTGGAACATCAGCACGCCGAAGGAAGCCATGGAGATCATCGAAAAACAGAGAGCCAGCATCAAAGGTGAGCCAAAGAACCTGGAAGAGCAGGCGATCAGCCTGGTAGGGGAAGACATCTACAAAAAGCTTATCAAAGGCTACACAGAAAAACAGTGGGGAAGAGATTGTAAAGATTTACCGTCTTTTATTATCAAACGTCTTCCTGTAAGATATACCTATGACAACAACTATTTCAACGATCTGTACCAGGGAATTCCCATCGGAGGCTATAATGTCCTGATCCAGAAGCTTTTTGAAGGCTGCGATCTGGAAACCGGTGTGGATTACAATGAAAACAGAGAAAAATACGAAGCTCTGGGCGAAAAAATCCTCTATACAGGAACCATTGATTCCTATTACGGCTATTGCTTCGGAAAACTGGAGTACAGAAGCCTCCGGTTTGAGACCGAGACGCTGGATGAGGAAAATCATCAGGGAGTGGCTGTTGTCAATTACACAGACAGGGAAACACCCTACACCCGCATCATCGAGCACAAACATTTTGAATTCGGCACACAGCCCAAAACGGTGATCACCAGAGAATATCCGGCGGACTGGCAGGAGGGTATGGAACCCTATTATCCGGTCAATGATGAGAAAAACCAGAATCTGTACCAGAAATACAAAGAACTGGCAGACAAGGAAACCCGTGTATTATTCGGCGGAAGACTGGCAGAATACAAATATTATGACATGGACAAAGTCATTGAGTCCGCCTTCCAGCTGGTAGAGAGGGAACTGCAGTATGAGTTCTGAGAAAACACCGATTCCCCGGGTGCTGGTATACGGAATGTCCGACAATCCGGGAGGCATTGAAACTTACCTCCTGAATCTGGTGCGGCAGTCCGAAAACTGTCCGGTTGCCTGGGACTTTGTAACAGACTTTCCGGAGATTGCCTATAAAGAGGAATTAAAAAAATCCGGCTGCAGGATTTTCTACATTCCGGCAAAAAGCAAAGGGCTGCTGAAACAGTGGAGCGCTTTTGCTGCTATTCTCAGAAAACACCCGGAATATAAGACCGTCTATTTCAATATCCTGAATGCAGGGGCAGCCTTTACTATGGCAGTACCCTGGATCCTCAGAAGAAAAATCGCCGTGCACAGCCATAATGGTTCCGCAGACAGCACCAGACTCCACGACCTGTGCAGACCGTTTCTGAACCATATGGCAAAGGCGTTTGCAGCATGTTCAGCCCAGGCAGGAACCTTTATGTTCGGCAGGAAGATCATGGAAAAAAAAGAGGTACTTCTTGTGCCCAATGCCATTGATTCTGACAAATACGATTACAACCGCCAGGTGCGCGCTAAGATGCGCAGACTTCTGGAAGTGGAAGAGAAACTGGTCCTCTGCCATGTGGGAAGGATCGTGTACCAGAAGAATCCAAAGGGGCTGATCGATATTTTCGCATCCTGTCATCAGCAGGAGAAAAACAGTGTGCTCCTCTGGGCAGGCACCGGTGATATGGAAGAGGAGGCAACAGCGTACGTCAGAGAAAAAGGCTTGGAGGACAGTGTCCGCTTTCTGGGCGTGCGAAAGGATATTCCTGCTCTGATGCAGGCGGCAGATGCATTTCTTCTGCCTTCCATTTATGAAGGGCTTCCTATCGTAGCAGTCGAAGCCCAGGCGGCAGGGCTGCCCTGTTTCCTGTCTGACACCATCAGCGAAGAGACAAAGATTATTGACAGTCTGGTGAAATTCCTGCCTCTTCAGGAACCTGAGACCTGGAGCCGGGAGATCTTAAAGAGCCGGGAAGAGAAAAGGATTTCCAGAAAAAAAGAAATCACAGACGCAGGATATGATTTAAATCATCAGCAAAGAAACCTGGAGAAATTGCTTCAAAAGATATTGTAAGGAGACTTCCATGAACAGTACGAAAACGATGAAACGATTGTCACAGGCAGAAATTGTATTTAAATTATGGTTTTACCTTTATGTGATCCTTTCCACCTGCAATCTTACTTATGGCAAAGAGATCATTTCCATCTGTATGTGGCCCATGCTTCTTTTAGGAGCGGGGCTGGTGCTTTACAGACTGATCCATATCAAAGAATATGTTCGGATGCCCAACCTGTGGATCCTGATCCTGCTTTTTGTAAGCTATCTGTTTTCCATGGCTGCCAATCTGCAGTATGAATCCAAGAAAGGTCTGGTGACCATGGTGTTCTGGGTACTGTATTTCGGTATCCTGTATGCCTTCCGGGACAGTGACAGCCAGGAACGGGTGAGAAAAGAATTTCATCTGATGGCAGCCGTCCACATCCTATATGCGCTGGTCATGACGCTGATCAGTCTGGGGATGATGGCTGTGGGCTATTCCAGCAGTTATATTGATAAAAGCAACGGAAACTATGAGGTGTGCTCAGGCTTTCACGACGGAAGACTGTGGGGCGCCTTTCAGGATCCCAATCTGGGTGCCATTGTCTGCTGTACTGCCATAGCTCTCTGTATCTACTTTATGGGAAAGAAAAAAGAAAAGCTGTGGAAAGCCGCTTTTTCCGTATGCATCCTTCTTTTCCTGTTTTACATAGCTTTTTCCGATTCCAGAAATGGTCTGGTAAGCATCGGCGCAGGTATGGCAGCCTATGCTTTCCTGCGGGGCTATTACAGAGAACGCAGATGGAAAAAACAGTGGATCAATCTGGCTGCGGCAGTTTTGGTGGGAGCAATCTGCTTCTTTTTGCCGGAAGGGATAAAATATTCCTATAACTATGCTGTGGGACAGCAGATCCAGCAGCAGGCAGGGCAGAACCAGAGCAGTGCCAACAAATCCGGAAGCAGTTCTTCATCGGCAAAGAAACCCGGAAGCAGTACCAGCAAGTCTTCCGGTACCGGAAAATCCTCTGCAAGCGGGAAAAAGACTACCACCAGTAAGACCCCGGCAGCACCGGTAAAGAGAAATTACAGTCTGGAAGGCGATATCAGCAACCGCAGATTCGACCTTTGGAAAAGCGCTGTGGAAGTGGGATTGAGCCGTCCTCTGACAGGAACATCTTTTCCGGGGATCGTGCCCTACGCAAAAGAAAATCTGCCGGACACTTACATAGTCAATAATGACCACTGGGACTACAGCACCATGGACAATGAAATCCTGAATGTCTTTGTTTCCCAGGGATTTCCGGGATTGCTGATCCTGGCAGTGCTGGTGATCGCATTGATCCGGTATGTCTTTGCCAGGATCTGGAAACTGGAAAAAGGAGATTTCGCCGCGGCGCAGGTGCTGCTGACCTGTATCGTTATGCTGTCGGCAAGCTCCATGTTCCAGGCAACCATGTTTTACCAGAATTCCACAGACGCCAATATGTTCTGGATGTTTCTGGGATACCTGGTATTCATGCTGAAAGAAATACCCACAAAAAACAGTGAGAAAGTACAGGTTCAAGTATGAAAAAATATTGTGTTGTTGAAAAAGGGCTCCTGGAACAGCATGCCGGCTCCAAGGCAAGATGCGACGCCGCCCAGATTCTTATAAAAGAAGGGTGGGAAGCAGTTTATGTCAATCCCATCAAGGTGCGGACCAATGTAAGCTACCTGGAAAGGCTCCGGGTCATCCCCGGATTTCTGCGGGACTGGAAAAAGATCTGTTCCAGAACAGAAAAGGGAGACAGCCTGCTGATCCAGTATCCCCTTGATATGTATCCGAAAGTGGCAATGCTGGGATTAAAATACATCAGAAAAATGAAAGAAAAAGGAGTCAGGATCCGCCTGCTGATCCATGACATCGACAGCTTAAGGACGGGGGATCCTGCAGACCGGGCATGGTATCAGGATGCGGAGAAAAGTTTCTTTGAACTGGCAGACGACATTATTGCCCACAATGAAAAAATGATCGCTTATCTGCGCAGTACCGGACTGACCCAGCCCATAACCTCTTTGGAATTGTTTGACTATCTCATCGAAGGAGAGATAAAAGGGGAAGAAGAGCTTCGGGAAGATGTAGTGATTGCCGGAAATCTGTCCCGGGAAAAAGCAGGCTATCTCTACAGCCTCAAAGAAAGCCCGGTACACTTTAGCCTTTTCGGTCCGAATCTGGATCAAAAAGGAACAGGAAAAAACTGTTCTTACCAGGGGTCTTTCCAGCCGGACAAGCTTCCTGAAGTGCTGAAAGGAAAGTTCGGACTGGTCTGGGACGGAGCCTATGCCGACCGCTGCGGCGGAGAATTCGGAGAGTATATGAGATACAACAATCCTCACAAAGCCTCCCTCTATCTTGCCTGCGGCATTCCTGTCATTGTATGGGAAGAGGCAGCCGTGTCAGACTTTGTGAAAAAACACGGCGTCGGCATTACCGTAAGCAGCCTGGAGGAGCTTCCCGAAAGACTGGAAAGCATGACAGAAAAAGATTACAGAACAATGAAAGAGAACACCATCCAGGTGGGAAACCGGCTGAGAAGAGGCAGTATGCTAAAGACAGCCATCAACAGGACAGGAGTGTAACGCAATGAAGATAAGGTCTGTGAAATTTAATTTCATCATGAATTTCATACTGACAGCGTCTTCCATTTTATTTCCGCTGATCACAGCACCCTATATCCTCCGGGTGCTGCAGGCGGAGGGGAACGGAAGAGTGGATTTTGCGTCATCGGTGATGACTTGTTTTATGATGTTTGCCTCCCTGGGAATTCCCACCTATGGGATCCGAACCTGTGCAAAAGTAAGAGATGACAAGGAAGAATTATCTAACACCGTACAGGAGCTGATGATCATCAATACCGTGACCATGGCGCTGACCTATGCGGTATTTTTGGCCCTGGTTTTTGCAGTGCCCCAGTTTGCAGAGGAAAAGACCCTTTTGTTTATTAACAGTATCAGCATGGTGCTGAATGTCATAGGCGTAAGCTGGTTTTACAGTGCCATTGAGCAGTATGCTTATATTACCGTGTGTTCCATCGGGTTTAAACTGGCGTCCATTGTCCTGATGTTCCTTCTGGTAAAGAGCCCGGAGGACTATGTGAAATACGGCGCCATCACCGTCTTTGCCGCTTCCGGCTCCTATATTCTGAATTTCTGGAATCTGAGAAAACATGTCCGGCTGAAAAAGACAAGACCCTATCGGTTCAAGGTACACCTGAGACCTATCCTGGTATTCTTCTCCATGTCAGCAGCGATCAATGTTTATACCAATCTGGACACAGCTATGCTGGGGATCATGAGAGATAAGGCAGAGGTGGGATATTATACAGCCGGGATCAAGATCAAGAATCTCCTGATGAGCCTTACCACCTCCCTGGGCGCGGTTTTGCTGCCCCGGCTTTCCTACTATATTGAAAAAGGAGAGAAGGAAGCCTTTGAGAAAACAGTTTCCAAAGCTTTCCACTTTGTATTGATCTTAGGAAGCGCCGTAACCGTATACTTTGTGATCATGGCAAAGGAAGCCCTCCTCCTTCTGGGAGGGGACGGCTATTCGGCTTCCATCGCTCCCATGCAGATCCTGATGCCCACCGTCCTGCTCATTGGTCTGTCCAATATTACAGGCATGCAGATCCTGACTCCTTACGGAGAGGAGAACAAAGTTTTGGTCTCTATTATAGGCGGAGCAGTGCTGGATTTTGTGTTAAATCTCTCATTAATACCCAATTATGGCGCATCTGGTGCAGCTTTTGCAACCCTCCTTGCGGAATTGCTGGTTCTTGTAGTGCAATGTTATTATTTGAGACAATTATTAAAAGGAATTGTCCGATATATTCCGTTCTGGAAATATATCGCTGCAGTAGGGACCGGGACAATCCTGATGCTGGCGGTAAAAAACTGGGTACAGATCCCCCAGCTGTTTGCCGGAAACAGCACTTTGCAGGTGTTTTTTGAACTGGCACTTACGGCGGTCGTGTTCTTTGGAGGTGAGGGGATCGTCTTAATTCTTGTGAAAGAACCGTTTGTGATGGAGATGGCGGAGAAGGTGTTTGGGAGAGTTTTTGGGAAGAAGACAGGCGGGGAATGATATGGGAAAAATAAAAAAGATTTTACTGGCATCAGGAAGAAAAAATAACTGGCTTTGGGCGTTCGGTTTAAATCTGCTATTCCTTGCGTCGATTCTTATCTTCTGCGACATTAAATATGAAGTTTCCGATGACTTCGTTATGTCCACGATTATATCCGGGGCGTATGGAAATGGTTACAATCCCCATTTGATGTTTATCAATGTTTTATGGGGGTATCTGCTCCTGCCATTCTATCATATGGCACCGGGGATCAGCTGGTATCTCATAGCACAGCTGCTGGTTTGCCTGCTTTCCTTTACCGTGGTTTCCTATATGCTTCTGGAAAGACTGGAACGGCCTGTCGCATTTTTGTTTATCATTGTATTGCTGACAGTGTTTGCCGACGATGCCTATATACTGGTGCAGTTTACGAAGACAGCGATGATCGCAGTGATGGGAGGCGGTATCGTCTTTCTGTGGATTTTGTTCCATGAAAAGTTCCGTCCTCTTCTGATCGGTGCCGGACTGCTGTGCCTGGCAGGAACGCTGATCCGATTTATGACCATTTATCTGGCAGGCGGATTTTTCCTGATTGTGCTGGCAGTGGAATTCTGGAAGTTATTGAAAGAAAAAGAATGGAAAAAAATCATTCGTGCAGCTGCAGCAGGAGGGGTTCTGATCATAGCAGCAGTGGGGATGAAGGCGGCAGATACGTTTATTTATGAGCAGGATGAGGCGTATGCGTTCTATAATGAATACGACACGGCAAGAGCTTCAGTAACGGATGCTTCCGATTATGGTTACTGGGCTTATGAAGAAGAGCTGAATAAAATCGGTATTTCTGAAAATGACTATTATATGATGAGGTCATGGAATTTTGCGGATAATGAAGTGTTTTCTGCGGAAGTATTGGAA
>DWVZ01000097.1 GCA_019119975.1 Candidatus Blautia merdavium
TCAAAGCTTCGCCTGCAGACCGATTCCGTATGCTGGGATGTGGGGGCAGGAACCGGTTCGGTGTCTGTGGAAATGGCGCTTCGGGCATGGGACGGCAGAGTCTATGCCGTTGAGAAAAAAGAAGCGGCAGTGGAGCTGATAAAAAAGAATAAGAACCGTTTCGCCGCAGACAATCTGACAGTGATCCAAGGGACAGCGCCTGAGGCGCTGGAAGAGCTGGAAGCGCCCACCCACGCTTTTATCGGGGGCTCCTCCGGCAATCTGAAGACAATTATGGAATGCCTGCTTCGGAAAAATCCCAGGGTGCGTGTGGTCATAAACTGTATCGCGCTGGAGAGTATGGCAGAGACTTTGCGGTGCTTAAAAGAGCTTCCAGTGACCGAGGCGGAGATGGTACAGCTTTGTGTCAGCCGGGCAAAAACGGCAGGTCCCTATCATATGATGATGGGAGAAAATCCCATTTACATCATTTCCTGTACAGGAACAGGAGCAGGCTTGGAATAAAGGAGAAATACATATGAAGATACCGCGTTTTCTTTTAACAGCAGGCGCCAGCGGCAGCGGGAAGACCCTGATTACCTGCGGGATCCTGCAGGCGCTGAAAAACAGAGGAATGAAGGCAGCATCCTTTAAATGCGGTCCGGATTACATCGATCCCATGTTTCATACCAAGGTGCTGGGGACGAAATCAAGAAACCTGGATACCTTTTTCTGTAACCGGGAAACGGTGCGCTATCTGCTGAAGGAAAACGCACAGGACTGCGATATTGCCGTCATGGAAGGCGTCATGGGATACTACGACGGGGTAGGAGGGACCACGGTTCAGGCAAGCGCTTATGAACTGGCACGGGAAACGGAAACCCCGGCAGTGCTGATCGTAAACTGCAAAGGGATGAGCCTGTCGGTAGTTCCTTATATTCAGGGATTCGCCGAATTCCGGGAGGACAGCAGGATCTGCGGGGTCATCCTGAACCAGCTGTCTCCTATGCTTTACGGACGTCTCAAAAAGCTGATTGAGGAACATCTGGACATTGCGGTCCTGGGCTATGTGCCCAAGGCAGAAGAGTTTGCCATAGAAAGCCGTCATCTGGGACTGATCCTGCCGGATGAAGTTCGGGATTTTCAGGAGAAGCTGAACCGTTTCGCACAGATTCTGGAGGAAACGCTGGATCTGGACAGGCTTTTGGAAATTGCGGCTAAGGCGCCGGAGATCGAGGAAAAAGAACTCTCTTTTCACAGAGACAGCAAAGGATTCTGTGAGGAACATCCAGTGAAAATCGGTGTGGCAATGGATGAAGCATTCTGTTTTATCTATGAAGATAATTTAAAGCTTTTAAGGACGATGGGCGCAAAGATCGTTCCCTTTTCCCCCCTTCATGAGAAGAGGCTGCCGGAAGGCTTAAGCGGTATGCTGCTCTATGGCGGATACCCGGAGCTGTTCGGAAAGGAACTGGAAGACAACCGGGAAATGCGAGAGGAGATCCGCGGCAAGATCCAGGGCGGCATGCCGGTCATGGCAGAATGCGGAGGGTTTATGTACCTTCATGAAACCTTTGAAAATATGGACCGGGAAAACTGTGAAGGCGTGGGTATCATCCGGGGCAGAGCTTACCGGACACCCCGGCTTTCCCGTTTCGGATACATTGAGGTTACAAAGAAAGAGGGGAGCGTATTCGGGCAGGAGATCGGAAGCTGTCCAGCCCATGAATTTCATTATTTTGATTCTACAAACTGCGGCACGGATTTCCATGCCCAAAAGCCTAAAAGCAGCCGGGGATGGGACTGTATACACAGTACCGATTCCATAGTTGCCGGCTTCCCGCATTTTTATTACTACGGAAATCCGCGGCTGGCAGAGGCATTTGTGAAGAAATGCCGGGAATATGCCGAAAGATAAAAAAGGAGGAAATACAGCCATGACATTACAGGAAGCAATTGAGAAAATCGTGCCGCTGGATACAGGCGCAATGGAGTACAGCCGGAAGAAATGGGACAGCATCGCCCATCCCCTGCACAGTCTGGGAAAATTAGAGGATATGGTGGTGCAGATCGCAGGCATCACAGGAAATCCACAGGTCTCTGTAAAGAAACGGGTACTGGTTCCCATGTGCGCGGACAATGGAGTTGTGGAAGAGGGCGTGACCCAGACCGGGCAGGAGATCACTGCTTTAGTAGCGGAGAATTTCCTGCAGGAAAAGGCAGCTTCCAGTATCATGTGCAAAAGTGTGAGATGCGATATTTTCCCTGTGGATGTGGGTGTTGCGGCAGATGTAAGTATCTTAAACAGGAAGATTGCCTACGGGACGAAGAACATGACCAAAGGTCCTGCTATGACCAGGGAAGAGGCGGTCCGTGCTATTGAAACAGGGATCGAAGTGGCACAGATGATGAAGGAAAAAGGCTATGAAGCCATTGCCACCGGGGAGATGGGAATCGGAAATACGACTACCAGCAGCGCGGTAGCTTCTGTCCTGTTAGAACTTCCGGCAGAGCGGATGACCGGCAGGGGAGCGGGGCTTTCTTCAGAAGGATTAGACCGGAAGATCCATGCAGTAAAGAAAGCAATTTCACTGAACCAGCCGGATAAAAACGATCCGGTGGATGTGCTGGCAAAGGTAGGCGGCTTTGACATCGCCGCGATTGCCGGGCTGTTTTTGGGCGGGGCGGCATGCCGTATTCCGGTGCTGATCGATGGTGTGATCTCAGCCACAGGCGCCCTGGCGGCAGCTGCGCTGTGTCCTCAGGCAAAAGACTATATGCTTGCCTCCCACGTATCCAAAGAACCGGCAGGCAGCCTGCTTTTAGAAGCCCTTGGGAAAGAAGCGCCCCTGCACTGTGATATGTGTCTGGGTGAAGGGACGGGAGCCTTAAATCTGTTTCCGCTTCTTGACACAGGGCTGGCGGTGTACCACGGCATGAGCGATTTCGATAATCTTGGGATGGAGGCTTACCAGCCGCTGGATTAAAGATACAGCATAAGGAACAAACAGTATGATAACAGTAATTACCGGGGGAAGCGGCAGCGGAAAATCGGCATACGCAGAAAGCCTGATCACAGGATTCGGCGAAAAGGAGAGGATCTATATCGCTACCATGTTCCCCTTTGATGAAGAAAGCCGCAGGCGGATCCAAAGACACCGCCGTATGCGGGCTGAAAAGAAATTTACCACCATAGAGTGTTACACGGATTTAAAAAGGGTCAGGGTGCCGGAGGGTTCCTGCGTGCTGCTGGAATGTATGTCCAACCTTGCTGCAAACGAAATATTCCAGGAAAACGGCGCAGGGGCAGAACACACGGCGGACACCATATTGGAAGGAGTAAAACGCCTTTCAGAACAGGCGCAGGAGCTGGTGATCGTGACCAATGAGATTTTTTCAGACGGTATAACATATGATGCGGAAACCAGAACCTATCAGAAAGTTCTGGGGGAGATCAACCGGAGGCTGGCGCGGCTTGCGGGAACTGTAACGGAAGTGGTATACGGGATTCCGGTACATCATAAAAAACAGCCCGAGGAAGAAAGGTGAGAAGAAGGAGTTATGAAACAATTATGGAACAGCTTTAAAATCGCGTTCGCCATGTACTCTAAGATTCCCATGCCCCAAAGCGACTGGACCAGGGAAAATATGCGGTATATCATGTGCTTTTTTCCGCTGATCGGCGTAATCATCGGAGCCCTTACCTGGCTGTGGGGGAACCTTGGGCCTTCTGCGGCGCAGAGCAGGCTTTTTTACGCGGCGGTGCTGGTGCTGATCCCGGTTTTTGTCACAGGCGGGATCCATCTGGACGGACTTTTGGACACCTCGGACGCCCTTCATTCTTACCAGCCCAGAGAGAGAAAGCTGGAAATTTTAAAGGATTCTCATGCGGGTGCTTTTGCCATTATTACCGCAGTGGTGTACTTCCTCCTTTATCTGGGGGCGTATAGTGAGCTGACCTGCCGGGGACTGAAGCTGGTCTGCATTGGCTTTGTACTTTCCAGGGCGCTGGGCGGATTTTCCATTGCCGCTTTCCCCATGGCAAAAGACACCGGACTTGCTGCTGCCTTTTCTGACGGGGCACAGAAGAAGACGGTGCGCGTTACCTGTATCTGCTATGCCGCTGTCTGCGCTCTGCTGATGCTCTGGCTGGAGCCGGTCATAGGGGGCTGCATACTGGCAGGCACGGCGCTGGAATATGGCTATTATTATACCATGTCCAGGAAAGAATTCGGCGGCATTACCGGAGATCTGGCAGGATTTCATATGCAGGTCAGTGAATTGGTGATCTGTCTTAGCGCAGTCGTAGGAGAGATGCTCCTGCGGATTGTTTAAGAGACAGGAGAAAGACAGAAGCTTCAGGCAGCCGGGCGGCTGCCTATACAGGAGGAAGAAGAGATGAGACTCATTATCGGAGGCGCATTTCAGGGAAAAAAAGAATATGTAAAAGAACAGTTTGGCATCAGAGAACATCAGATCACAGACGGGGCAGAAGCAGATTTTGATGCCATTTTTCGCTGTGTGTGCATGACGCAGTTTCACCAGTGGGTGAAGCGGGGACTGCAGGAAGGATGGAACTTTGACGGGCTGGAAGAAAGGCTTTTAAAAGAAAATCCCCAGGTAATCCTGGTTTCCAATGAACTGGGATACGGCGTAGTGCCCATAGAAGCCTTTGACCGGGAATACCGGGAACTGACCGGAAGGCTGTGCACACGGATCGCAGCCAAAAGCCGACAGGTGATTCGTGTCATCTGCGGGATCGGGACGGTGATCAAAGATGCTTAAGCTGCTGCTCATCCGGCACGGAAAAACCTATGGAAATACCCTGGGAAGATACATCGGAGGGGCGACAGATGAGCCTTTGTGTCCGGAGGGCATCCGGCTTTTACAGGAAAAACCGTATCCGGAGGTTTCCCGGATCTATGTAAGCCCCATGATCCGATGCCGGCAGACTGCCGGGCTTTTATATCCGGACAGGGAACAGAAGGAAATCCCCTTATTTCGGGAGTGTGACTTCGGGATTTTTGAAAATAAAAACTATCAGGAGCTGTCGGGGGAGCCTGCCTACCAGGCATGGATTGACAGCAGCGGAACCCTTCCTTTTCCGGAAGGGGAAAGCATGGAAGACTTTCGTGACAGATGCTGCCGGGGATTTGAAGACTGTGTAGAAGATGCCTTTGGGCATTCCTGCAGCCGGGCAGCTGCCGTGGTTCACGGAGGGACTATTATGAGTATTATGAGCAGATATGCCCTGCCGCCGCAGGATTATTTCTGCTGGCAGATAAAGAACGGAGAATACTATGAACTGTGTCTTACAAAAGAACAATGGGAAGAAAAAAGACAGATCTGTTCATGGAAGAAAGGATAGATCATGATAAAATGGACAGCACTTGCCCTGCTTGGGGGCTTTCTGATAGATTTGATAGCAGGTGATCCCCGATGGCTTTACCATCCGGTGAGAATCATAGGAAACGGGATTTCGTTTCTGGAGAAAAGGCTCCGCAGGATTTTTCCCGCAACCTGCCGGGGGGAACACGCTGCGGGAATGCTTTTGGTCATCCTGATCTGTGCAGGATCGGCACTGGTCCCGCTTCTGTTTCTGTACGCCGGGTACCGGATCCATACCCTCCTGGGCATTGCCCTGGAGACCTTTTTCTGTTACCAGATGCTTGCCACAAAGTCTCTGAAAGAGGAGAGCATGCGAGTCTATCAGGAGCTGAAAAAGGGAGATCTGGAGAAAGCCAGATATGCGGTATCCATGATCGTGGGAAGAGATACCGCCAGCCTCACCGCAGAAGGGGTGACAAAAGCTGCGGTGGAAACGGTGGCAGAAAACACTTCCGACGGCATTATTGCTCCCCTGTTTTATATGGCAGTGGGAGGTCCTGTGCTGATGTTTCTCTATAAAGGGATCAATACCATGGATTCCATGGTGGGATACAAGAACGACAAATACCTTCATTTCGGCAGATATGCGGCAAAGCTGGACGATGCGGTCAATTATATCCCGGCAAGGATCTCTGCCGGGCTGATGATCGCCGGGGCGTACCTTCTTGGGATGGACGGGAAAAATGCAAAGAAGATTTATCTGCGCGACCGTTACAATCATGCAAGTCCCAATTCCGCACAGACAGAGGCAGTTATGGCAGGCGCCCTGGATATCCAGCTGGCAGGCAATGCCTATTACTTTGGGAAATTATATGAAAAACCCACCATCGGAGATAGGATAAGGGACATTGAACCAGAGGATATCCCCCGTGCCAACCGGCTTTTATATGTCAGCGCAGCTATGGGTGCTCTGCTCTTTGCAGCAATCCGCACGGGAATTTTGTGTCTGATCGGTTAAGGAGAATCTATATGAAAAACATACATACTCATGGCGGAGATGTGTACCGCCATCCAAAAGCTTTGGATTTTTCCTCAAACTGCAATCCCTTTGGGACGCCAATCGGAGTGAAACGGGCAGCTGCAGCAGCTCTTGAAAGGGTCTGTCATTACCCGGATGTGACCTGTGACGCTCTTCGCCGGGCATTGGAAAGAGAAGAGCAGGTTCCAAGAGAGCAGATCATCTGCGGGAACGGCGCGGCAGATCTGATCTTTGGCCTGGTCCTGGCAAGGAAGCCCAAAAAGGCTCTTCTCCTGGCACCGGGATTTGCAGAATATGAGCAGGCTCTGGACAGTGTGGACTGTGAAAAGAAGTATTATTACCTTAAGGAAGAGCAGAATTTTGTACCGGAAGAAGGGGTGCTGGAAGCCATCACGGAGGATCTGGACATGATGTTTTTCTGTAATCCAAACAATCCCACAGGAACCCTGTGCAGGCTTTCCTATGTGAAAAAAATTGCAGAAAAGTGCCGGGACTGCGGAGTTTTTCTGGTGCTGGATGAGTGCTTCAATGATTTCATAGAAAACCCGCAGGACTATACGCTGAAGCCATTTCTCAGGGACTATCCCCATGTATTTTTATTAAAAGCGTTTACCAAAAAATATGCCATGGCGGGTCTTCGCCTGGGATACGGGCTCTGCGCTTCTGAGGAAACCCTGGAAGCTGTGAAGCAGGTGATGCAGCCCTGGAATGTATCGGTCATTGCCCAGGAGGCAGGCGTGGCGGCATTACAAGAAAAGGAATACGCAGAAACTACCATAAAGATGCTTCGGCAGGAGCGGGAATTTCTGTTGGGACATTTCCGGAAACTGCCGCTGAAGCTGTATGATTCCAGAGCAAATTATATCTTTTTTCGGGGACCGGAGGACCTGGGAGCAAACTGTCTTGCCCGGGGAATCTATCTTCGGGACTGCAGCAATTATGAAGGATTATCCCGGGGATATTACCGGGCGGCAGTGCGGACGCGGCAGGAAAACCAGCAGCTGATATCCGTGTTATACGCAATCTTACAGAAGACGGAGGAATGAGGGTAATGGCAAAAGCGATTATGATACAGGGAACCATGTCCAATGCGGGAAAAAGCCTTCTCGCAGCAGGACTTTGCAGGATATTTAAGCAGGACGGCTATAAGGTGGCGCCGTTTAAATCCCAGAATATGGCATTGAATTCTTTTATTACAAAGGACGGGCTGGAGATGGGAAGAGCACAGGTGATGCAGGCAGAAGCAGCAGGGATCCAGCCTTCTGTGCTTATGAACCCCATTCTGCTAAAACCCACCAACGATGTGGGAAGCCAGGTGATCGTAAATGGAGAAGTGCTGGGAACCATGAGTGCAAGAGACTATTTTCAGTATAAGAAAGAGCTGATCCCCAAGGTCATGGAGGCTTATGAAACCTTAGCTGCCCAATACGATATCGTGGTGATCGAAGGCGCCGGAAGCCCTGCAGAGATCAATCTGAAAAGAGAAGATATCGTGAATATGGGAATGGCAAAAATGGCAAAAGCGCCGGTGCTTTTGGTAGGCGACATTGACCGGGGAGGTGTTTTTGCGCAGCTGTTAGGCACCATCTCCCTTCTGGAAGAAGATGAAAAAGCCATGGTAAAGGGCATGATCATCAATAAATTCCGGGGAGACAGGACCATCCTGGATCCGGGAGTAGAAATACTGGAGGAAAAGAGCGGCATCCCGGTTGTGGGCGTGGCGCCGTATCTGAATATCCAGGTGGAGGATGAGGACAGCCTGACCGATCGATTCAGCACAGCCCGGGAAGCAGACCTCATAGACATTGCTGTGATCCGGGTTCCCAGGATTTCCAATTTTACCGATTTTAATGCGCTGGAGCTGATCCCAGGGGTGTCCCTGCGCTATGTAAAACAGGTGCGGGAGCTGAAGAATCCGGATATGATCATCCTTCCGGGAACGAAAAATACCATGGAAGACCTGCTGTGGATGCGGCAGAATGGTCTGGAAGCTGCGATCCTAAAACAGGCAGACCAGGGAAAAATCATTTTTGGTGTCTGCGGCGGCTATCAGATGCTGGGAGAGACCTTGTCGGATCCGGAAGGCGTGGAAGCAGGCGGCGAGATCAAAGGCATGGGGCTTCTTCCTATGCAGACCGTTTTCCGGGAAAATAAAACAAGGACCAGGGTGACAGGAACCTTCCAGGCGCTTGCGGGGAGTCTTTCTGCCCTCTCAGGCACGGAACTGGAAGGCTATGAAATCCATATGGGGACCACCACGCTTGCAGACGGAGCAAAACCTCTGGTAAGGATTTCCGATCAGGTCACAGGCAGCGTAAGAGAGGACGGCGCATACCGTGAAAATGTATATGGTTCCTATGTGCATGGGATTTTTGACCGGGAAGAGGTTGTGAAGAAGATCGTAGAGGCGATCGGGGCAAAAAAGGGCATTGATGTGTCCCAAATGAGCAGTGTAGATTTTGCACAGTTTAAAGAGACGCAGTATGACCTGCTGGCACAGGGACTGAGGGAGCACCTGGATATGAAAAAAATTTATGAGATCCTGGACGCCGGCGTATAAAGGACAGATCCGCAAGCGGGATCCGGCAGCAGGAGTTTCAGTCTGCAAAGCGCAGCAGATACAAAGGTTTTAAGAAAGGCGGAACAAGGATGAAAACACAACTGGAGAATGTGAAACCGAAAGAGATCGAGACAAGAAGCTTTGAGATCATTACACAGGAGCTGGGGGACACAAAGCTGGTCCCGGGCACAGAGCTGATCGTAAAAAGATGTATCCATACCAGCGCGGATTTTGATTATGCCCAGAATCTGTGCTTTTCGGACGGAGCAGTGGAAAAAGCCCTGGCGGCTGTCAAAAACGGCGCATGTATCGTGACGGACACACAGATGGCGAAAGCAGGGATCAATAAAAAAGCCCTGGCAAAGTACGGCGGTGAAGTGTACTGCTTTATGTCGGATGAGGATGTTGCCGCTGCTGCGAAAGCCCAGGGAAGCACCAGAGCCGCAGCCAGCATGGAAAAGGCAGCAGCTATGGGAAAACCTTTGATCTTTGCCATCGGCAACGCTCCCACAGCCCTGATCAAACTTTATGAGCTGATACAGGAGAAAAAAATTTCCCCTTATTGCATAATAGGGGTTCCGGTAGGCTTTGTAAATGTGGTACAATCAAAAGAAATGATCATGGAAACCCAGGTCCCCTACATTGTAGCAAAAGGAAGAAAAGGCGGGAGCAATATTGCGGCATGTATCTGCAATGCCCTGCTTTACATGATCGATAATGAAAGGGATTACTGGAAATAGCAGGAAGAAAAACAAGCCGGGAAAGGAAAGCTTATGAAGTGCGAAAGATGCGGAAAAGAACTAGCTGATGTGGATCTGTACTGTCCCCGGTGCGGGAAAGCCGTTTTCGAGAAATACATGGATGAAGAAGATGTCTGGGCTTATTATAAATCCGATGAGGAATTAGCCCGGATCCTGGAGGAAGAGGAAAAAAAGGCTGCCCCACAAGAAAGCCAGGAGGCGGAATCGGAACATGTTCCGGAGGGTTTGCAGGAGGACGGGAAAGAGCCGTCGCAAGTCCGTGAGGCAGTCTGCGCAGAAGAGAGCAGCAGCCCGGAACAAGTCCCGGAAGCAGTTTCTGATGAGCGTTACGGGGAAGAAGAAAGTTTTCTGCCTGATACCGGACTCCAGCAGGAAGCGGAGGCACAGGAGCCAGTTTTTAGCCGGGAAGAAGAAATGTCCGAGGAATCTGCCGCGGAAGAAGAGGAAGGAACTCCTCCGGATCTAGATGCCATTACAAAGGAGCTGCCGCAGAGGTCTGCCTTTGAGAAAGCCGGGCAGCCATTGGAGGAAGAGGGCTTCTTTATGGAAGAAAGCAGCTATGAGGAGCCTGACGCGTATGAGCAGGAGGAACCATCTGAAGAGATGGATTCCTATGCAGAAGAAGCGGAAGACGAACCTGGACGGAACCAAAAAGAAGAGAATTTAGAAGAACCCTCCGAAATCGAGGATGAGAATCCGGAGGTGGTCTCTCTGCCGGTGTCAGTCCAAGGGGAGGAATCGGAAGAGGAGCTGTACGAGGAGGACGATGACTTGGAAGAGGATCTGGAAGATGAGGAGTCCCAGCTTTCTCCGGAGAGAAAAAAGGCAAGAAGGTACGGGGCAGCCGTCAGCTGCATCTTCCTTGCGGTATGTCTGTGTATCGGACTTTATCTGGGATATCTGCGGATTCAGGAAATGGAGCAGGAAGAAAGAGCCTATTACCAGAATCTGAATGGGGATACACAGGAAGCGGCACAGACGGATACAAAGAGCGAAGAGGCAGAAGCGGGCGACGGACAGGCGGATGAACAGACCGGTGAAAAGGAACAGGCTTTTCAACTAAAAGACGCGGACAGCGTGGATCTGAGCAGCTATAATAAGCTGACGCCCACAGGTGTGACCGGTGATTCTGAGATGCCTTCGGAAACGCATGATTATGGTCCGGAACGGGCAGCAGACGGAGACATCGCATCTTCCTGGCAGGAAGGAGAAAGCGGACTGGGAGAGGGCAAAGGTCTGAAATTCCAGCTGGACGGTGCGCATAACATCAAATGCCTGATCTTCTACCTTGGAAACTGGAGAAGCGATGAATTGTGGGGATACAATGCGCGTCCCCATGAGCTGACCATCCAGATCGGCGATGAGAAAAAAGATGTGGCATTTACAGATGAGAAGAAAAAATTCTGCGTGGTCCTTGAAAATCCCGTCAGTACAGACAGTGTTTCCATTACGCTGAAATCTGTCTATAAAGGAAGCCGATGGGAGGACACCTGTATTTCAGAGATTGAATTCTATGAAGAAAAATAGCAGAGCCGGGGCAGATGGCAGTCTGCCGGCTCAAAGAATGGCGGTGTGGCAGAGATGTCACACCGCTTTCGGTTTTACAGGAGTTTTTCAGAAGAAAACGCTGAAGAAATTATAAAGTCCATGACGAAAGCAGAAGCTTATGCTATAATCAGACCATAAAGGGAAATATACAGACAAATTTCTTTTATGTAAAAACAAGAGTATGGGGGAATAGAACATGCAGTATAAAGTAAAAGTCACAGTTTTGGACAAAAAGGTTTATCCTGAGTTACAGGAGCAGTATTGTGCGGATCCCGCTGCGGGCGCCTGTCCCTGTTATCAGGTGGGAGACGAATTTGTTTTTGAACGCTATGGGGAAGCAGATGATTTCTGGCACATGGGGCTTAATACCCTGAAGCAGACAGCAGGACAGGAAGCGTTTGCGGCAGGAGGCAGCGCCTTTCCCCATTGTTCAGAGGCGTGGGATGCCATAGCGCGCTACATTTATACCGGGCTGCAGGGCGGCGCCATCATGCGGGGCTGGATGAACGATGAGAGAGTTATGATCACCTGCTGTTCTGACGGTACCCGTCCGGTGATTTTTAAGATCCAGCGGCTGGATTATCTGGCGTGCTACATCGAAGGGATCGGCTGTGACCGATGCAGGGACAAAATCAGGAGTGCCCTGACAGGAATCAGCGGAGTAAACGAGGTGGTATTTCGGGATGCGTTTGCAGAAATTTATGTGGAGCAGGAAATCCCGGATTCGCTTATCCAGGCAGTTGTGGAGAGCTGCGGTGAGTATAAAGTGACGAAAATTGACTGATGCGGAAACCTTTGATATAGGAGTCAGTCGTACCTTGAGTAAAGCCGGCATAGCAGCAAAAGGAGATTTTAAAAGAAAGACAGCAGAGGAAACCATATGAATTATTATGACAAGGAACTTCAGCGTCTCCAGCAGGAGATGATGGAAAAAAAGAGAATCCATGCAAAACTTTCAGATCTGCTCATACAGGAGTCTGATCTGGAGAAAAGGACGCAGGAATTGGAAAAGATCATGCGCAGAGAACAAAAGGATGTAGACCGTCTGACCGGAAAAAGCCTGACCGCATTTTTTTACAAAGTGGTGGGACAGATGGAGGAAAAACTGACAAAAGAAGAACAGGAAGCATATGCCGCTGCAGTAAAATACAATGGGGTAAAAAGCGAACTTCAGGCAGTGAAGGAGGATATCGGCTACTGCCAAAACTGCCTTCTTCAGCTGAAAGACTGCGAAGAGAATTATGAAAGGATCCTGGCGAAAAAAACGGAACAGGTCAGAGATTTGGGTACACCGGAGGCGGACAGGATCCTGCAGCTGGAAAAACGCATTTCCTTTCTCAGGATCCAGCAAAAAGAAATCCGGGAGGCAATGGAGGCAGGAAACCATGCGCTCCTCCTTGCAGAACAAATTCTCAAAGAACTTAATGAAGCAAAAGGCTGGAGCACGGCAGACATTCTTGGCGGAGGATTAATGGCAGACTTTATGAAATACGACCATCTGAAAAAGGTTCAGGAGCTGATCCAGGAGCTGCAGAATGCGCTGCGCGGATTCCGTACGGAGCTTGCGGATGTAGCGGGAGAAATCCCGGGAGATATTCAGGTGGAAATCAGTGACTTCCTTCATTTTGCAGATTTTTTCTTCGACGGTTTTTTCACAGACTGGCTGGTATATGACAAGATTCAGGAATCCAGAAACTGTGCACAGCAGACCTGCGGGCAGATTCAGAATGTCCTGGAAAGGCTGGAGCAGAATCAGGAGACCCTTTCCAGGGAATGCAGCCAGTTAAAAGAGGAACTGGAGCAGACGGTGCTGGCATTGTAAATGTCGCTATATAGCAGAAAAGGCAAAGAGTATCTGGTCGCTGCCAGGCTTGACTGAATTTCCGGGAAAGGAGCCGGATTTATGGAAAGGGAAAAGAGAATTGACCGGGTGCAGGTGCAGTACAGCAGATGCAGCCGGATAGGAAAACAGAATCTGGGGCTGCCCAATGTAAAATACGTATTCTGGAACCACCGGGAAGAAATTTTCATTGACCGAAAGACAGAGACCATCCGGCTTTGTTCTTATCTGGAGGCGGGAAACCGCGTCACCAGAGAATTTCATGTGGAGGAGCTGGTGCCGGAGATGCTGGATAAGCTGACGGTACTGGACCGGGCAGGCAGATTTCAGGTTACAGAAGAAAAGAAGCAGCCTCCCAAAGGAGAAAAGCGGGAATATAAGATTGTCCTCGGATATGAGGATGGGGAACAAAAAGTTTTGACAGGGATTTTTGACCGCTTGGGGATTCCTGAAATCTGGGAGGGAATCTCTGAGTATCTGAGAGAATTTATCCGCTATTATGAAGAAATGGAAATGTTCAATCCTGCCGTTTACGAGGTGGGACGGAAAAGAACCGGAGAGTATATATACTGCAGTGTGGCATTTACGGAGCTGGGAGATACTTATTATTATCTGACAGATGATGAGAGCCTGAAGATCGGAGACTTTGTGGTGGTCCCGGCAGGCAGGAAGAATGAAGAGAAAACAGTCTGCATCCAGGATATCGAATACTTTCAAAGGGAGGAGGTTCCCTTTCCGCTGGAAAAGACAAAGAAGATCCTGCGCAGGGCAGTGATGCACCCGGTGTCAGATCCCCGGCAGGTAGGCTGGCTTTTGGAGGAAAGTCAGGATACCCTTGTATGGTCCTGCCTGGAAGGAACCATGGGCTGTATCTATGCAGACAGCCGGGAAGAACCAAAAACGGCTGCTGCTCTGCTGGGAGATTTCTGCTTTCTGTATGGAGAGGCAAGGGAGGAAGCTGTAAAATTCCTTTTTCAGGAAAGCAAAAAGCAGGAATTGATCATGGTTCCCCACAGCCGGGAATGGGAGCTGTGCATCGAACAGGCATTCCCTGGCTGTACAGAACGGTTTACCCGCTATGCTACCATAAAAGAGTGGGGCGTGTGGGATGATAAGAAACTGGAGCAGATCGTATCCAGTCTTCCCCAGGACTACCAGATCCGGATGATTGATGAGGAAATCTATGATTATTCCATAAGACATGACTGGTGCAGGGACTGGGTGGGGCAGTATGCAGACTATACGGATTACCGGGAGAACGGCATCGGCGTGGTGGTGACCAGGGACCGGCTGCCTGTGGCAGGGGCGTCATCCTATTCCTATTTTTCAGAAGGGATTGAGGTGGAGATTGATACCCACAGAGATTACCGCAGAAGAGGGCTTGGTCTGATCTGCGGGGCAAAGCTGATCCTGGAGTGTGAAAAGAGAGGGCTGTATCCCAGCTGGGACGCCCATAATACGGCATCCCTTTCGCTTGCCCAGAAGCTGGGATACCGGCTGGATCATCCTTATACGGCATATCTGGTCTGTGCAGATCAAGAATAAGAAAGCGGCAGATGCTGACCGAAAAAACCGGACAGCTGTCTGCCGCTTTTGTGATGATCTGAGAACAACGGGAAACAGGCAGCGGGCGCATTCGCATTGTCTGTCTATTCTGCTTCCAGAGCAGTCAGATGTTTTACCAGAAGCCTGCGTATGCCCGGATATTCACCCAGCCCTTTTACCACTGTGCTCACCGGGAATCCGGCAGCTTTAAACTGGCTGTACCAGGACTCCGGATCGTCTCCTGCCATATCATTTTTGGCATGGTCTCCCGCTACGATCATAAAGGGAGCAAGAATGACCTTGGAAGGATTGTACTCTTTTACCATACGCATGAGGGATTCCATGGAAGGATAGGCTTCTACGGTTCCCAGGAAGATATTCTTATATCCCTTATCCTTAAAGGTATAGTCCAGAGCTGCATAAATGGCATTGGCATAATGGGTGGTTCCGTGTCCCATCAGGACCAGTACTTCCTCCTCTTTTAAGCCGGAGAATTCATCGGCAACTGCCTGGATAACTTCCATACTGTCTTCTTCCGTAGTAAGAAGAGGATTTCCAAAAGAGATGGAATGGAAGAACTCCCGGTAGGAAAGGGCATCCTCTTTCATCAGGTCATTTTCTATACCGTTGATCACGTGAGTGGGCTGTACCAGTACGTCAGTAATGCCGTCTGCACGCATCTGTTCCATGGCTTCCTTTACGGTATTTACATGAATGTTGTCCCTGCTTTTCAGCTTTTTGATGATCATCTTACTGGTCCAGGCACGGTAAAGGCTGTAGTCGGGAAATGCATTCTGAAAATCCTGTTCAATCGCATCAATGGTGACTGCGCGGGTATCGCTGTGACTGGTGCCGAAGCTGACGGCAAGGATGGCTTTTTTTGTTTCTGTATTCAATGTTTTCTTACCTCCGTAATATGAATTCATATGGATCTGCGCAATGTACTGTTCCAGGGTTTTCAGATTCCTGGGAAGGGGAAGGGAAGCCTTCAAGATCCCTTTTTTGCAGAGACTGTCAAAAAGCTCCAGAACCGCGGGAGGTTCCAGATTGGTCTGCTTTAAAACTGTGGGATTGGAAAAAACCTGTGCGGGAGTTCCCTGCATCAGCACTTTTCCCTGATGAAAAAGAATTACCTCGTCTGCCCACTGGTACGCATAATTTACATCATGGGTCGCCATCAGTACCGTGATGCCTGCTTCTGTCATCTGATCCACGATGTGATTTACCATGGTGGTGTGTCTGGGGTCCAGGGCAGCTGCCGGTTCGTCCAGAATGATGATCTCCGGATGCATGACAAGGATATCTGCAATGGACACCTGCTTTTTCTGCCCTCCGCTTAAAGCATGGGTGGGCTTATGGCGGAAAGGCGTGATCTCCAGCTCTTCAATGACTTTTTCCACTTCTTTTTTTGCCTCTTCCTCAGAAAATCCAAGGTTCAGGACACCGAAAGAAATTTCCTGGTAAACACTGGCAGAAAAAAGCTGATTGTCAGGATCCTGGAAAACAATGCCGATCTTACTGCGCAGGTCCAAAAGCCCCTTTTTTGTATACGAGAATTCCTTTCCATGAAAATAGAGCTTTCCGGACTGTGGTTTTAAGATACCGGTGCAGCAGAGAAAAAAAGTGGATTTGCCGCTGCCGTTGGCGCCCATGACTGCAATTTTCTGCCCCTTTTTTATTTCCAGGGAAAGTCCGTTGAGAGAATGCGTCGTATCATCATCGTAAGAAAAGACCAGATTGTCTGCTTTTAAGATCACTGTTTCATTCATGTAAAAAACCTCCTCCATACAGCAAAAAGAAACAGGAAAAGTTCAAAAAGAACGATTGCCGCCACAATCTTTTTCTCAGGCGGGCGGTTTTCACTTAAGACCCGGATGGTGCCGTCATACCCCCTGGCTTCCATGGCGTCGTAAAGACGGTTGGAACGGCTGACTGCCCGGATCATCAGGACAGAACCAAGCATGCCGAAAGAGCGGAGAGCTGTCTTATAATCCTTATTACCAAGCCGGCAGTCCTGGGAGACGGATATGGCAGAAGCGGTGTCCAGCAATATGAAAATAAAGCGGTAGATCAGAAGCATCAGTTCGATCAGCAGCTTTGGACAGCGCAGCTTTCTCAGAACTTCCAGAATATCCGGCATGGGAGTAGTAAATGCGAGAAAATACAGGCAGGATACTGCGGAAAGCGCTGTCAGGATCAGCTGCAGGGCATAAAAAAAGGAATGGGTGCTGGCTGTCAGATACCAGTTTCCCAGAGGCACTGCGAAAAGATCCAGAGGTGTCTGCCGAAGGTTAAACATAATTGCCAGTGTACTCAGAAAAAGAAAAGTCAGAGGCACGGTAAGAAAACGCAGATAGCGGAAAAAAGGGATTCCCCCTTTCCATACGGTGAGAATCCCTGTCACAGCTAATACGATGCATGCCACAGCAGCGGAACGACTCATTACACAGATAAAAAGTGTAATCACTGCAAAAGCAAATTTTTCACCGGCGTTTTCATAGCGAAGTCTGGAATGATAGCATAATTTATCAATGGTGATCATAGAAAACTCCTTTCGCCAGTGCAGGCTATTTTTCTTCCTTCATCCATTTTTTCCGTTCTACAAAGCGTCCCATGAAGAAGGCAATGATGCCTACCCCGATACCGGTCTGCACACAGAACAGAAGGCTCTCCACCTCTCCGGGAAGTTCCCCGCCCAGAAGCTTTTCAAAAATCGGAGTTGCCCATGGTTCATAGGAAGAGTCCACTTCTTCTACAACCACGCTTCCTGCATCGTCAGAGCCTCCGAATTCAGCGTCCTTCAGGGCAAATAATGGAACAAACGCGATTAAAAAAATAACGATGATTGCTGCGATCACGGTTTTTTTCATGATGTTCTTGCCTCCTTTAAAAATCCGATGGCACGAAGCTCCGGTTTTGCGTAGGTTTCCAGTCCCATGACAATGACTACAGTAATGATGCCTTCGATAATTGCCAGAGGAACCTGGGTAGGCGCGAAGACTGTCAGGAATTTGCCAAGGGCACCCATTACCGTTGTATCTGTGTGGTGAGCCAGTGCCATCTGACCGGCAGTCACACAGTAGGTAAATAAATCACCTAAAGCAGCAGCCAGGAAAACAGCTGCCTTTTTATTTACATTGAATTTCTTGCACAGCAGATAGATTCCGTAAGAGACAAAAGGACCAGCGATCGCCATGGAGAATGTATTTGCCCCAATGGTGGTCAGACCGCCGTGTGCCAGCAGGATTGCCTGGAACAGCAGGACGATCAGCCCCAGAATGGAAACCGCGGACGGTCCGAACAGGATGGCGCCCAGCCCGGTACCGGTCATATGGGAACAGCTTCCTGTTACTGACGGGATCTTCAGAGATGAGATCACAAAGACAAAAGCGCCGGACATTGCCAGCAGTGTGATCAGATTTCGGTGTTCATCCAATGTTTTCTTGATGGACAGGAATCCTGCGATCAGGAACGGTACGCACAGTATGCCCCAGGCAATGCAGAAGCCCCC
>DWVZ01000098.1 GCA_019119975.1 Candidatus Blautia merdavium
TTTATCATCAGAATACTTAATCTGAAATTCAGTTACACCATCATGTGTTTTCACCTTTAAATCATCAAATTTATCTCCTTTAAAGTCTTTACGATCAATAATAATCTCAGCATCTTTTTTGCAAAGTATCATTTGCAAAATTATACAAACAGTAAAATAATCTTGATATTCATATCCTTCATGGATTGCGCTTTGCATTTAATAGCCTCCTTAATACCCCAAAACAAACCAACTTTTTAATTCTTTCTCTTAGTAGATTAGTTAGTTTAGCACTCCTGAATTTTCAGAAATATTCATAATATTGAAAACCAAACGAAAAAATCGCTTCTGTCTGCCGGTATTCCATATGCTGCCTTACCGGGCAGCGTTTTGTCTTATCCTTCTCTCTGATCCACAATCTCCAGAGAATCTCTGCCCACCCGGCAGAGCAAAAAGAGAACTTTCACCCCAGCCGCCTTTGCCTCGGCCAGAGCCTCCCCGAAAGCCGGGTGAGTGTCCACATTGGGCCGCACCTCGGTGATCCCTTCCATCTGGATCACAAAGGCCACCCCGCAGCGAACCCCGGCCTGCTGGGCCTGGGTCAGTTCCTGCAGGTGCTTGATGCCCCGCTCGGTAGGGGCGTCGGGGAAGTAGCCGACGCCGTTCACTTCCAGGGTGCAGCCCTTCACCTCCAGCAAATAGAGCTGACCTGCCTTTTCCATAGCGAAGTCAATCCGGGACTTTCCATAGGAGAACTCGGGGTGAATCGCATCGAAACCCTGGTTTTCCAGCCACTCCCTTACCACCTTGTTGGGAGCCTGGCTGTCAATGTTGACCCAGCCCAGGCCCTCTTTGCGGACGGCTACCAGGTCATATTTCGTCTTGCGGGCAGGGTTATCCGACACTTCCAGCCGGACATCTGCCCCCGGCAGCAGCAATTCCCTGCAGCGTCCGGTATTTTTGACATGGACGGTCTCTTCTTTGCCGTCCAACAGGACCTTGGCGATAAATCGGTTGGGGCGGGAGAGAAAAGTGGCGTCCAGGATGGTTCCATACCTCAAAACTTGTTTTCTCCTCTTATTCTGAATTCCACTTCAACCGCTCAAAGTAACTCTCCAGCTTTTCAGCACAGATCCGCTCGATCTCCTGCTTTTCCTCCTGGGTCAGCTTCTTCCAGACTGATTCATCCACCTGGACCACGCCCAGGGTCCTGGTATGGTGCAGCATCTGCATGTCCTCGAATCGCTTGAAGGGATTGGACAGGATATTCCGCTGGGCCTGGGTTTCGGTATAGTCTCCTCTTGCATAGATGCTGTTAGCTTTTTCCACCACCAGACCCGCAGCCCGCCGGGCCTCATAGAATTTCCGGAAGTAGTCCACGATATCGCTGAGCTTCACCCGGCCTTTGTTGTCGGCAAGGGAAAGAATTGCTTTGAGCAGCACCGGCTTATAGGAGTAGCTCATATCCATCTGACGAACCATCTCCATGAACAGATTCTTGCGGTTGGAGTCATCAATGAGCGTCCAGCCATATTGCTCAGCGTACTTTTTAAGGGTTTCCTCTTTGAAGTACTTGAAGGTCCGGTGCTCGCTCATGGGGACAACCAAATCCGGCACCAGCAGACCTTCCCGCACATATCGCTCGATGGTCTCGGTCTGCACATCCACACGACGCACAAACTCCATCTGGGAGATCATGCCGGCGGCTTCTTCCTGCCAGTTAAAAAGATCCACCAACTCATAATCCAGGGCATCCACAGGCCAGTCGATGATCGCGTCGGGGCGTTCGCCACGCTCATACAGCCCTTGCTCAGCCATTTTCTGTTTCTTGGTGCCCAATACCAGCGCACCCGGTCTGTACTCCTTCAGACGGAACAGCCGGTGCATCGAGTAAGGCATATTATACTGGCTGGCGTTGTCTACAAAGTCAAACACCATCAGGCTTTTCTTGCCGGGCGACAGCCGCATACCACGGCCCAGCTGTTGGGTGTAGAGCACCTTGGACATGGTGGGCCGGGCCATGAATAGCACCTCGGTGGACGGACAATCCCAGCCCTCATTGAGCAGGTCACAGGCACACAGGATCTTTATTTGTCCCTTTTCAAAGCGGGCCAGAATTTCCCGCCGGTCGGCCGCTTTGATTTCGCCAGATACTGCTTCGGCAGCCACGCCGGCGTCATGAAGCCGCCCTGCAATTTCCTTTGCATGCCGGACAGATGCGCAGAAAATCACAGTGCGCTTATCCTTCACATATTGCAGCCATGTGTCCACAATCAGCTGATTCCGTTCCGGCACATAAATTTTGCTCTCCAGGTCACGTATGTTGTACTGGATGCTGTTGAAGCGCACCTTGGTCAAATCGATATTGGTATGGATTCGGATGCAGCGCACAGGCACCAGTTCACCAATCTCCACGGCTGTCTGGATGTCCAGTTTATGAGCGGTATGTTTGAAGATATCCAGAATATTCTTGTCATCGGCCCGCTCCGGCGTGGCGGTCAGACCCAGAGTAAACTCCGGCGTAAAGTAAGCCAGAACCTTCTGGTATGTATCAGCAGAGGCATGATGAGCCTCATCCACAATGATGTAGCCAAAGTCATCCGGCTTGAACTGCTCCAGATTCAGTGCCACACTCTGGATGCTGCCGCAGACTACAAAAGCATCCTTTTCCTTTGTGCTCTCCACATAGCGGCCCACTGTAGCCTGGGGCCACAGTTCCCGGAAGGTTCTGGCCGCCTGATCCACCAGCTCCACAGTATGAGCCAGGAACAGCGTTCGCTTTCCAAAGCACTTGGCATCCATGACGGCAGTCACCGTTTTGCCAGTGCCGGTGGCATGGTAAAGCAGGGCAATGGTCTCAAAATGGCGGCGCATCTCCTCCAGTGCAGCCAGTGCCTGCTTCTGGTGCTCTTTCAGTTCCAGGCTGGAGCCATCCAGAGACTTTCCCCTCTGGGTAGGAAGGTAGTCCTCGATCTCCTTGAAGCTGGGATGCTGACCTAAAAATACCCGCAGCTCATCCTTCACGGTTTCCGGCTGCTGCTGCATCTGCCGCACTGCCCAGCGGTACACATCCCAGCCCAGATAGATCATGCTGTTCTGTTTGAGCAGATCGTCATAGAACTTGTCCCGGGAGATCAGTTTAGGGTTGTGAGAGGCCTCATCGTCAATCTCAATGGCCACCTTCCGCCCGCCGTTTTCAATCATAAAATCGGCAAACCGGCTGTTTTGGTAAATATCAAAGAAAGGGTACTGGGAGTAGAGATACCCCGCTTTTTCCGCACCAAAGGTGTCAGAAAATAATTCAATAAACAAGTCCTCGGCACTGCTGCCGGAGACCGAGCGATAAGTAGGCATAGGGCACCTCACATGATCCGTTTCAGCCGGCCCGCTTCGGGGACCTCGGCCTGCAAACTTCGCAGCTTTGCCAAAGAGATAGGCCGCTGGCCGTTCTTCTGCTTTTCCCAGCAATGCGCCCATGCAAGTTTGCCCGGCCCATTGTATACCTCAGAAAAGGTTCCGTCCGGATGGATCTGCAGCACCAGCAGCCATTCTGGCTTGCTCGAAAGTGCGACCCGGTCAATCTGGGTTGCCTTAATTTGAACCAGCCGATCATCCGGCGCTTTGGCATCATGGGTTTCTCTACCGGCTTCAAATAGCGTCAGTCCGTAACAGCAGGCTGCCAACGCCTCGCCAATGCTCCCGATCATATGTCCATCGGGCGTATAGTGCCTCCCGGGAAACAGTTCTTCCAGTTCCCGCGAGACACGATAAAGGGTTTTAATTTTTTCGGCGACCATTTCCTGTATCGTTGCTGCGCTCATTCCCATACTTCCTTCAGCAGAATCTTTTTTGCAAATCCGCCGCGTTCGGCTGTCTTGTCTGCACGCACCTGCTCCAGCTCATCCAATGTCCAGCCGCGAGCCCGCACAACCGCCTGCATGACCTCCAACAGATCGGCCAGTTCCTCCAGAGATTTACCCTCCTGGTATTCCGCCAGCTCTTCGTTCAGTTTTTCATCCAGAAGCCGGATGTACTCCTCATCGGACAGCGTTTCACAGACACAGGTTTTCCCGTCTGATTCAATAATCTCTGGAATACGATCACGCACCAGTTTGTGATAGGTTTTAATAGGCATCTTTCAGCCTCCTTAAAATCTCCTCATCTGCCGGGCAGAAGGCATACTGGTCAATCTCATTTACCGTGATCCAGCGGATATCATTGTGCTCCAGCTTCTGGGGAATCCCCTTCCGGATGACTGCGTGAAACAGGGTCAGATGCACCGTTAGGTCCGGGTATTCATGGATCACGTCCATAAATACTTTGCCCACATCCAGGGTAATGGCCAGCTCCTCCTGGCACTCCCGGATGAGCGCCTGTTCTTTGATCTCCCCCGACTCCACCTTTCCACCCACAAACTCCCAGAGCAGGCCTCTGGCCTTGTGGGCCGGGCGCTGGCAGATCATAAATTTCTCTTTGTCCCAGATCAGGGCTGCGACGACTTCAGTCATCTATTTTCCCCCTCGCAGGTTCTTCTTTCTTATTTCACTCTGTCAAAAAAGCTTCTTGCTCAATGGTGACACCATATTCCACTATTTTTTT
>DWVZ01000008.1 GCA_019119975.1 Candidatus Blautia merdavium
ACCGTATAATATTGAAAGCCGCAGGTCTTCAGCAGCTCTCCGGCTCTTGCGAAGTCATACGCCAGGTGCTTGGGCTGGTGGGCGTCTGAGCCCAGGGTTAAAAGCTCCCCGCCCAGTTCCCGGTAGCGCCGCAGGATCTCTTCTGTAGGGTTGGGATGTCCCAGCCCGTATTTAAATCCTGCCGTATTGCATTCCAGGGCAATCTGTTTGTCCACCAGGGTCTTTAAGATTTCATCCAGGATCTCCCGAAAGGCAGTGTAGCAATAATCCCGGTTCTGATTGGGGCCATAGCGCACTACATAATCCAGATGCCCGCAGCTGTCGAAACAGGAAAAAGTCTTGAGATTCTCCAGGAGAACCTCAAAATACCGGTGATAGCTTTCATATTCTGTGCGTCCCTGGAAATAAATATCCTCATAGGGATCCATACGGTCTACCACATGGGTGGAGCCGATGAGAAAATCGAAATCCATAGAGTCTGCAAGCGCAGGGATCTCTTCTTTTAAATGGGGCTGCAGTCCCAGTTCCAGCCCGAACAGCAGCTCAATCTGTGCGCCGTATTTTTCCTTCAGTTCCTGAAAAGTTTTTTCATAGGCAGGCAGATCCACCACAAAGGGAAGCCCGCCGGGAGGAAAATCCAGGTCCATGTGTTCCGTAAAACACATAGAAGGAACCTGCAGCCGGATGGCTTCCCGGATCATTAGCTCCATCGGGGTATCACTGTCGCTGGAAAATGAAGAGTGAAGATGACAGTCACAATACATCATAGAAAAACTCCTTCCTGTCAGAATGCAGAACTGCGGCGGATCTTGTCACAGCGCCGCAGCTGCATGAGGTTTTATACATTATAATGGAATATTTACAGGAATAGCAAGAGCCTGGCTGTTAAAAACGTATTAAATATACAGGAATTTTGAAAATAGGCTTGAATTTTTGGACAAAAACAGGTACAATATGGACAAGGTTGATGTTTCTTTAACAATCTGTTGCGGATTTGTTAAAGAACTCCCGTTAAATTCAATCACTTTTAGGAGGAATGAAAATCATGGCAGTAAAAGTAGCAATCAATGGTTTCGGACGTATCGGACGTCTTGCATTCAGACAGATGTTTGGAGCAGAAGGATTTGAAATCGTAGCAATCAACGATTTAACATCTCCAAAAATGTTAGCTCACTTACTGAAATATGACTCCACACAGGGCAGATATGAATTAGCTGATAAAGTTACAGCAGGTGAAGATTCTATCACAGTGGACGGAAAAGAAATCAAAATCTACGCAAAAGCAAACGCAGCTGAACTTCCTTGGGGAGAAATCGGTGTAGACGTTGTTCTGGAGTGTACAGGATTCTACACATCCAAAGACAAAGCTCAGGCTCACATCGATGCAGGCGCTAAGAAAGTTGTTATTTCCGCTCCGGCTGGAAACGATCTGCCGACCATCGTTTACAATGTAAACCATGAAACATTAACAGAAAATGACAACATCATTTCAGCAGCTTCCTGTACAACAAACTGCTTAGCTCCTATGGCAAAAGCATTAAACGACTTAGCTGAAATCCAGTCCGGTATCATGTGCACCATCCACGCTTACACAGGCGATCAGATGACTCTGGACGGACCTCAGAGAAAAGGTGATTTAAGAAGATCACGTGCTGCAGCTGTAAACATCGTTCCGAACAGCACAGGCGCAGCAAAAGCAATCGGTTTAGTTATTCCTGAATTAAACGGAAAACTGATCGGCGCTGCACAGCGTGTTCCTACACCTACAGGTTCCACAACTATCCTGACAGCAGTTGTAAAAGGAAATGTAACAAAAGAACAGATCAACGACGCTATGAAAGCAGCTGCTACAGAATCCTTCGGATACAACGAAGATGAAATCGTATCCAGCGATATCGTTGGTATGAGATTCGGTTCTCTGTTCGATGCTACACAGACAATGGTTCTGCCATTAGACAACGGAACAACAGAAGTTCAGGTTGTTTCTTGGTACGACAATGAAAACTCCTACACAAGCCAGATGGTTAGAACAATCAAATTCTTTGGTAAAATGCTGAACAAATAATAACCAAGTATTATAAGGCTCATTAAGGGTCCGGTCTATTATGGACCGGACCCTTTTCGTCTAAATGGGGCGAAAAAGCAAAAGCAATAAAATTTATAAGGAGGCATTTCCAATGCTTAATAAAAAATCCGTTGACGACATTAATGTAAAAGGCAAAAAAGTCCTGGTCCGCTGTGATTTTAACGTACCGCTGCAGGATGGAAAGATCACAGACGAAAACCGTCTGGTAGCAGCACTTCCTACAATTAAGAAATTAATCGCTGATGGGGGAAAAGTGATCCTTTGCTCACACCTTGGTAAACCCAAGGGAGAACCGAAACCGGAACTATCCCTGGCACCTGTTGCAAAACGTCTGTCCGAATTACTGGAGCAGGAAGTAAAATTCGCTGCTGATCCGGAAGTTGTGGGACCGAACGCAAAAGCAGCAGTAGAAGCTATGCAGGACGGCGATGTGATCTTACTGGAGAACACACGCTACCGTGCAGAAGAGACTAAAAACGGAGAAGCATTCTCCAAGGAACTGGCTTCTCTGTGCGACGTATTTGTAAACGATGCATTCGGTACTGCTCACAGAGCGCACTGCTCCAATGTAGGTGTGACACAGTACGTGGACACTGCAGTAGTAGGCTACCTGATGCAGAAAGAAATCGACTTCCTGGGCAATGCAGTCAACAATCCAAAGAGACCGTTTGTAGCCATCTTAGGCGGAGCAAAAGTTTCCAGCAAGATTTCTGTAATCAACAATCTTCTGGACAAAGTAGATACTCTGATCATCGGAGGCGGCATGGCATATACCTTCTCCAAAGCTGAAGGCGGCAAGATCGGCGTTTCTCTGTGTGAAGATGATTACCTGCAGTATGCGCTGGATATGAAGAAAAAAGCAGAAGAAAAAGGCGTAAAACTTCTTCTTCCTGTAGACAATGTGATCGGCGACGCATTCTCTAACGACTGCAATAAAGACGTGGTTTCTACCGGTGAGATTCCTGACGGATGGGAAGGAATGGACATCGGACCAAAGACAGCAGAGCTTTTCTGCGAAGCTGTAAAAGATGCAAAGACCGTTGTATGGAACGGACCTATGGGCTGCTTTGAAATGCCGAATTTCGCACACGGTACAGAAGCAGTTGCAAAGGCTCTGGCAGAGACAGACGCTACTACCATCATCGGCGGCGGTGATTCCGCAGCAGCAGTCAACATCCTTGGCTACGGTGACAAGATGACACACATCTCCACCGGCGGCGGCGCTTCCCTGGAGTTCCTGGAAGGCAAAGAATTACCGGGCGTTGCAGCAGCCAACGATAAATAAGAAACACTATATTTTTAAGAAAGAAGGTCATTCCCATGGCAAGGAAAAAAATTATCGCAGGAAACTGGAAAATGAACATGACTCCCAGCGAAGCAGTTGAGCTGGTAAATACTTTAAAACCATTAGTAGCAAACGATGAAGTTGACGTGGTATTCTGTGTTCCTGCAATCGACATCGTTCCTGTAGTGGAAGCTGTAAAAGGCTCCAATATCCAGGTAGGCGCAGAAAACATGTACTTTGAAGAAAAAGGCGCATACACAGGAGAAATCTCTCCCAACATGCTGGTAGACGCAGGCGTGAAATATGTAATCCTGGGACATTCCGAAAGAAGAGAATACTTCGGTGAAACAAACGAAGACATCAATAAAAAAATGCACAAAGCATTTGAACACGGACTGGTTCCCATTATGTGCTGCGGCGAAACTCTGGAGCAGAGAGAACAGGGCGTTACCATGGACTTTATCCGCCAGCAGGTAAAAGTTGGATTCCAGGGAATCACAGCAGACCAGGCAAAAGAAGCCGTGATCGCTTATGAGCCGATCTGGGCGATCGGAACAGGCAAGACAGCTACTACAGAGCAGGCACAGGAAGTCTGCAAAGAAATCCGTGCATGCATCGCTGAAGTATATGACGAAGCAACTGCAGAAGCAATCCGTATCCAGTACGGCGGCTCTGTCAATGCAAAGACAGCTCCTGACTTATTTGTTCAGCCGGATATCGACGGCGGACTGGTAGGCGGCGCTGCTTTGAAACCAGATTTTGGTTCTATTGTAAACTACAAATAAAAGTGATTGAAGAAAAGAAAGATTCCGGGCGAGGATATTGCGTCCGGAATCTTTTTGTGAAAAAACGCAGAACAGAGGAGCAGAGAAATGAGAAAGAAAACGAAGACAAGCTGTGAAAGCTGTGCCTATTATATTTATGACGAGGAATACGATGCATATATCTGTGATGCGGCAATGGACGAGGATGATTATGTCCAGATGCGGATGGAGCCCCATTCTGCCTGTCCTTATTACCGAAACGGGGACGAATACCGGGTAGTGAGAAAGCAGATCTAGGACTTCAGATCCCTTCCAGGTCAAAGGGCGGCGTGTACTCTTCCTTCGCACTGGATTTTTCCTGCATGAACCCTTCCGTAAGTCCCAGACGGATTGCCTCATCCACCACAGACTGATATTCAAAGGTGGTGATCCGGCGGTTCAGTTCCGGGTAATCACAGCTTTTGTAAAAGGGGGTAAACTGGCTTAAAAGGCTTAGAAGATATGTCCCTGGATCCAGGGTTTCCTTAAGCCAGCGCAGCAGCCGGAAGGAATCTTTTCTCTGTCCCGGAAGGACCATGTGGCGGATGATCACGCCTTTCTCCAGAAGCCCGGAGGCGTTTTGCACCGGTTTTCCGGTCTGGTTTACCATCTGGACAATGGCTTTTGAAGCAACGGAAAAATAATCCGCTGCCCGGGAATATCTGGCAGAGATACCGGAGTCAAAATATTTCAGGTCAGGGAGCCAGATATCAATGTAATCCTTTAAAAGCTCAATGGTTTCCGGCTTTTCATAGCCGCCGCAGTTATAGACTACAGGGATGGCAAGCCGGTCCCGGACTTGGTCAAGGGCAGGGAGGATCCAGGGAAGATACTGGGTGGGCGTTACCAGGTTGATGTTGTGCGCCCCCTGATCCTGAAGGCCCAGAAAGATTTCTCCCAGACGCCGGGGCGAAAGGTCTTTTCCATAATGTTCGGCGCTGATGGGAAAATTCTGGCAGAAACAGCACTGCAGCGTGCATCCGGAAAAGAATACCGTGCCGCTGCCCCGGGTACCGCTGATGCAGGGTTCCTCCCAGTGGTGCAGGGCAGCCCTTGCAGCCCGAAGCTCAGCCCGGCAGCCGCAGAAGCCAGTGGTGATCCGGCGGTCACAGCCGCAGTTTCTGGGACATAAGCGGCAGCTGGTATAATCAAGAAGATCCATGGCAATCATCTCCCTTTCTTTTTTACAGTATGATACAGAGGCCTGTGCGGCAAACTGCCGCAAAGACATCAAAACAGCAGATTTTGCCAGCAGTATGGCTGTAGATTTATACATGATATAAGATTCTTTATGAAATTTCAACAGAAAAGAAGAAAAAGCTTTCTTTTTCTATGTTTTTGGGTTAGAATGGGCGTGTATGAAACTTTTCGGGGATGTAAATTCTCTAATAAGTAAGAAGCAACAACAAAAAGAAAAAGGAAGTTTTTATAGATGTCAATGCAAAAGGACAAGAAAAAGAAATTAAAGAGTCTGAAGGAAGCAGACGAAAGAATGAAGAAACAAAAGTCAGGAGAAAAAGCCTCCAGAGGAAAAAAAGGCGGGAAGAAGATTGCTGTGGGGATTGCGGCAGGTGCCGTGGTGATCCTGGCAGCAGGCTACGGCGTTGTGGGAATGCAGTTTCGGGACCGGTTTTATCCCGGAACCGTGATCAACGGCATCGACAGCGGACAGAAAACGGTGGAAGAAGTGAAAGCTGTGATCCGCCAGCAGTCGGAAGACTACTCGATTACCATCCATGAGATGGGAGACCAGCAGGAGGTCATTGCAGGAAATACCATCCAGATGAAATACCAGGACGACGGCAGCGTGGAAAAGGTGAAGGAGCAGCAGAATCCCCTTTTGTGGGCATTTCAGATGTTCGGGGACCAGGAATATACAGTAGAAGCAGAGAATTCCTATGATGAAGCCAGCCTGAACGCGGCTCTGGACAGTCTGCAGGCGTTCCAGGACCAGAATATGACGCCGCCTCAGGACGCCAAGGTGGAAGATGACGGGACACAGTATGTAATCGTTCCCGAAGTTACAGGCACCACACTGGACAAAGAAAAGACAAAGGCGGCTATAAAAGCGGCGGTAGACGAGAGAAAAACGGAGATCTCCCTGGCAGATGCAGACTGCTATGTGAAGCCTGCAGTGACCCAGGAAGACGAAAACCTGAAGAAGGAAGCGGAGCAGCTGAACAGGCTCACCAGTATGCAGGTCAGCGTAAACTTCGGAACCGCACAGGAAGCTATCACAAGGGATATGCTGAAATCCTGGCTGGTAAAAGGGGCAGACGGAAATTATACCTTTGATGAAACTCTGGTGAAAAACCAGGTAATCCAGTGGTCCGAGGTCTATAATACCTATGGCAGACCCAGGGAGTTCTATACCAGCATGGGTTATTCGGTACAGCTGACAGGCGGAGATTACGGCTGGAGGGTATGGCAGGATGAGACTACGGCTTCTCTTATGCCGGTGCTCAACGCCGGACAGAGCCAGACGGTGGATGCTACCTGGCTTTATACAGGGCAGAAACACGGCGGCAACGATATTGACGGCACTTACGTGGAAATTTCCATTCAGGATCAGAGAATGTGGTTCTACAAAAACGGTACTTGTCTGGTAGACACCCCGGTGGTTACGGGAAATCCCAATGAAGGCAACGGCACACCTTCCGGAGGCGTATGGAGACTCAAATCTAAGGCAAGTCCCTTTACACTGACCGGTTACAACGACGACGGCTCCATCGACTATGAAGAGCCGGTTACCTTCTGGATGCCCTTTAACGGAGGCGTAGGTATCCATGACCTGACGAAGCGTACCGCGTTCGGCGGGGATATTTACCTGTGGAACGGTTCTCACGGCTGTATCAATACGCCTTATGATGCAGTACAGACTATTTATAATAATATCGAAGTCAATACTCCTATTGTAGTATATTAACAAGTAAAAAGACCGCCCGGCACCTGCAAAAGCCGCGGCGGTCTTTTCCTTATGGGCTGTCAATCATTTTTTTGTGCTTGCAAGGCAGTATAAAAGCTGATATAATGCATGTCAGCCGAATAATTATACATAATTATACAAAACAAAGCACAAGTAAAAAGTAAAGGAGAAATAAGATATGAAAAAGAAAGTATTTGCAGCAGTGCTGGCTGCTATGATGGCATTTTCTGCAGCAGGATGCGGAAATACAGGTGACAGCAGCTCCGAGACAGCTGAAGAACAGGAAAGCAGCGCAGTAGAGATCACTTCCGTAGAAGATCTGGCAGATCTGAAGATCGGCGTACAGATCGGTACTACAGGAGATTCCCAGGCAACAGAAGCAGTCAATGACGCAAGCCAGGTAAGTCCTTTCAACAAAGGCGCTGACGCAGTCCAGGCACTGAAAAACGGCAAGGTGGACTGCGTGGTGATCGACTCCCTTCCGGCAGAAAAGTTTGTAGAGGCAAACGATGACCTGAAGATCATCGACGGTATCTTTGAGACAGAGCAGTATGCCATCTGCATGAAAAAAGGAAACACCGAGCTGAAAGAAGAATTTAACACCGCTTTGGCTGAATTAAAGGAAGAGGGCGTGCTGGATGAGATCCAGAGCAACTACATCGGCGATGAGATCGGAGAGCATCCTTATGAATCACCGGCAGACGCAGACCGCTCCAAAGGAACTCTGGTCATGGCTACCAATGCGGAATTTGAGCCCTGGGAATACAAAGAAGGCGACGAGATCGTAGGGATTGACGCAGATATCGCGCAGGCAATCTGCGATAAGCTGGGTTATGAACTGCAGATCGAGGATATGGCTTTTGAAGCGATCCTGACATCTGTGAGCACAGGAAAGGCAGACTTCGGCGCTGCAGGAATGACTGTGACTCCGGAAAGAGAAGAAAGCGTAGAATTTACGGATACTTACGCAGAAGCGACCCAGGTCGTAATTGTGAAAAAATAGGAGAGATACGATATGTGGGAAAATCTGCAGCATGAGTTTTACCGGTTTTTTGTAGACAACGGGGCAAGTTCCTGGTGGATCAATGGTATTAAGACCACCATACTTGTTACCCTTCTTGCCCTGGTCATCGGCGTGATCTTAGGCGGAATCGTGGGCATGATCCGTTCCATCCACGAACAGACAGGGAAGCTGAAGATCTTAAACGGGATCTGCGTGGTGTATCTGACCATCATTCGGGGAACTCCCTCCATGATCCAGATCCTGATCTTCTATTCCATTGTATTTGCCAGCGTGCCCTTAAATAATATTATCATCGGCGGAATTGCCTTTGGTATCAACTCCGGCGCTTATGTGGCTGAGATCATCCGCTCCGGCATTATGTCGGTAGACAAAGGACAGACAGAGGCGGGCAGGAGCCTGGGCTTAAGCTCCGGTCAGACCATGAAGATGATCATCCTGCCCCAGGCAGTGAAGAATGTGCTGCCTGCGCTGATCAATGAGATGATCGTGCTTTTAAAGGAGACAGCCATCATCGGATACATCGGCACCGTGGATATCACCAAGGCGGCAACGCTGGTACAGAGCCGTACCTACAGCGCGTTTGTACCGCTGATCTCAGCAGCAGTCTTTTATCTGGTACTGGTTATGCTGCTGACCTACTTTATGGGAAAAGTGGAAAGGAGAATGCGTAGAAGTGAGCATTAAAGGCGAAGTTTTGATTCAGGTGCAGAACCTTACCAAAAAATTTGATGACAACATGGTTCTGGACGGGATTTCAGCAGAAATATGCAAAGGCGAAGTGGTAGCCATCATCGGACCTTCCGGCTCCGGAAAATCCACCTTTCTGCGCTCTCTGAACCTTCTGGAAAAACCCACAGGGGGCAAGATTTTTGTAGAAGGCGCAGATATTACGGACCCGAAGATTGATATTGACAAGCACCGCCAGAAGATCGGAATGGTTTTCCAGCAGTTCAATCTGTTTCCTCATAAAACTGTGAAAGAGAACATTATGCTGGCGCCGGTAGCATTAAAACTCATGTCTCAGGAACAGGCGGCAAAGAGAGCGGAGGAGCTTCTGGCTCGTGTGGGGCTGCCGGACAAGGCAGACGCCTACCCGGGAAGTCTTTCCGGCGGACAGAAGCAGAGGATCGCCATTGCCCGCGCCCTTGCCATGAATCCGGACGTGATGCTTTTTGACGAGCCTACATCCGCGCTGGATCCGGAGATGGTAGGAGAGGTTCTGGAGATCATGAAGGAACTGGCAGATACCGGAATGACCATGGTGGTAGTGACCCACGAAATGGGCTTTGCCAGGGAGGTTGCCAGCCGGGTACTGTTCATTGACGGCGGCAAAATCCAGGAGGACCGGGAACCGGAGGAATTTTTCTCCAATCCCCAAAATCCCAGACTGAAAGAATTTTTATCAAAGGTTTTGTAAAGAATATCAGGGGCTTCCAAATAGGAAGCCTCTTTTTTTCGGGAATCTGCTGTTGGGGAAAGGGACAGCAATCCAGAGAAATTTACGAAGGATATTGAAAAATCCTGGAATTCTGTTAAAATATAAACGTATGAAACCGTTAGTGCTTAAATTGATATAAAAGGAGAAAGAATATGAGTAAAAAACCAACCGTATTAATGATTCTCGATGGTTATGGACTGAATGACAGATGCGACGCAAACGCAGTCTGCGAAGGAAAGACTCCGATCATGGACCAGCTGAAATCCCAGTGTCCATTCGTAAAGGGAAATGCCAGCGGCATGGCAGTAGGCCTGCCGGATGGTCAGATGGGAAACTCTGAGGTAGGACATCTGAACATGGGCGCCGGACGCATCGTTTATCAGGAACTGACCAGGATCACAAAAGAGATCCAGGACGGTGATTTCTTCCAGAATGAAGCACTGTTAAAAGCAGTGAAAAACGCAAAAGACAACAATTCCGCACTGCATCTGTTCGGTCTTTTGTCAGACGGCGGTGTCCACAGTCATTTAACACATGTATTCGGACTGCTGGAACTGGCTAAGAGAGAAGGACTGGAAAAGGTTTACGTACACTGCTTCCTGGACGGAAGAGATACCCCTACCACAGGCGGAAAAGGCTACATCAAAGAGCTGAAAGATAAAATGACAGAACTTGGCGTGGGCGAAGTGGCATCCGTGATGGGACGTTACTACGCAATGGACCGTGACAACCGCTGGGACCGTGTGGAAAAAGCATACAATGCCCTTACAAAAGGGGAAGGCGTACAGACCGAGTGTGCTGTCTGCGCGGTAAAAGAATCCTATGAAAACGAAGTGACCGATGAATTCGTAGTACCTACTGTCGTAGTAAAAGACGGAAAACCTGTGGGAACCATTCAGGATAAAGACTCCGTGATCTTCTTTAACTTCCGTCCGGACCGGGCAAGAGAGATCACAAGAGCCTTCTGCGACGATGAATTTACAGGATTTGCCAGAGACAAAAAGCTGGATCTGACTTACGTATGCTTTACAGAATACGATCCAACTATTCCCAACAAAGAAGTGGCATTCCACAAGGTATCCATTACCAATACTTTCGGAGAATATCTGGCAGCTCACGGAAAGAAACAGGCGCGTATCGCAGAGACAGAGAAATACGCACATGTAACCTTCTTCTTTAACGGCGGCGTGGAAGAACCAAACGAAGGAGAAGACAGGATCCTGGTAAATTCTCCAAAGGTTGCCACCTATGACCTGAAGCCGGAGATGAGCGCTTACGAAGTATGCGATAAGCTGGTAGAAGCCATCAAATCCGACAAATACGATGTGATCATCATCAACTTCGCAAATCCGGATATGGTAGGACATACCGGTGTGGAAGCTGCTGCCATCAAGGCTATCGAAGCAGTGGATGAATGCGTGGGCAAAGCAGTGGAAGCGGTGAAAGAAGTCAACGGACAGATGTTCATCTGCGCAGACCACGGAAACGCAGAGCAGCTGGTAGATTACGAAACAGGAGAACCCTTTACTGCCCATACCACCAACCCGGTTCCCTTCATCCTGGTAAACGCAGATCCTTCCTATGGATTAAGAGAAGGCGGCTGCCTGGCAGATATCGCTCCTACACTCATTGAGCTGATGGGAATGGAACAGCCGGAAGAAATGACAGGAAAATCTCTGCTCATTAAAAAATAAAGCATAGAAAAAATCAGCAGATTCTCAGCTGAAAAGATTCCCTGCAGTCATAGACTTCAGAAACATGCAGGCAGGTATCCCGGATCGGTTTGAAACTTTCAGGTTCATTCCGGTCCGGGATTTTTGATGCCCATCATTTTATCTAATTTTGAAAGAAAAAACTCCGGCTGTTTTTGTCAGAAATTCCGGTATTGTCCCGGAATCGAACATATGTTACGATATATACACATTTCAAAGAGAGTTCCGCACACACATTCATCCATTTTCCCCAGATAAATGAAAAAGAATGCACACAGGATTTCCAGCAAAAGCACAGGCAGACAGAGAAAACTCCGGCATAATTTCATATGCCGGGAGCATACTAAGGTTGGACATGAAGAACAGGAGGTAATGTCATGTATCGCTATTTGCCGATCAGAAAGGTTTACGCCAGAGAAGTCCTGGATTCCAGAGGAAATCCTACGGTTGAGGTTGAAGTGACAGTAGGCGAGGGAATCATCGGGAAAGACGGATATACAGGAAGGGCGATCGTACCTTCAGGAGCTTCCACAGGAAAGTTTGAAGCTGTGGAATTAAGGGACAGAGAAGAACGTTACGGCGGACTGGGAGTCCGAAAAGCCGTGAACAATGTAAATACAAAGCTGGCAGACGCAGTGCTGGGAGAGAACGTGCTGGAACAGAGCCGCATTGACCGTCTGCTTATAGAAGCGGACGGGACCGAGAATAAGGAACACATCGGAGCCAATGCACTGCTGGGGGTATCCATGGCAGCGGCAGATGCCGCGGCGAAGGCGCTGCGCATTCCTCTTTACCAGTATCTGGGCGGCTGCCTGGCAGAGAAGCTGCCGGTCCCCATGATGAATATTCTCAATGGAGGAAAGCATGCAGACAATACCGTGGATTTCCAGGAATTTATGATCATTCCTGCCGGAGCCTGCTGTTTTCAGGAGGGACTGCGCATGTGCGCGGAAATCTACCAGAAGCTGAAGAAGATCCTCAAGGCGGAAGGGCTGTCCACAGCAGTAGGAGATGAAGGAGGATTTGCTCCGGATATCAAGGGCGCCAGGGAAGTTTTCCAGCTGATGGAGCGGGCAGTGAAGGAGGCAGGCTATGAGCCGGGAAAAGAGATCTGCTTTGCTATGGACGCGGCAGCGAGCGAGTTATATGATGAGCAGGAGCAGAGCTATGTCTTTCCCGGAGAATCCCGCATGACAGGAGAAAAGGTCAAAAGGACCGCAGAAGAACTGGTGGACTATTATGAAGGTCTGGTAAAGGAATTTCCCCTTGTATCCATCGAGGATGGACTGTGGGAGGAAGACTGGGAAGGGTGGCAGCTGATGACCCGAAGGCTGGGAGAGCAGATCCAGCTGGTCGGCGACGATCTGTTCGTCACCAACCGAAAACGGGTGGAGAAAGGCATCCGCCTGGGAGCCGGCAATGCGGTACTGGTAAAGCTGAATCAGATCGGAACCCTGACAGAGGCTCTTCAGACCGTAGAGAAAGCCCACCATGCAGGCTACCGCACCGTGATCTCCCACCGTTCCGGCGAGAGTGAGGATACCTTCATCGCAGACCTGGCAGTGGCAGCAGGCGCAGGACAGATCAAGACAGGGGCACCCTGCCGGGGAGAGCGCACGGCAAAGTATAACCGGCTCCTTGCCATTGAGGACCGGCTGGAAAAGCAGGCATGCTATGAAAATCCTTTTGCAGATATCCCGCAGAAATGTCAGAAAAACGGTTGAAATCCATTTCATCCTGTGTTACACTTGATTCGTTAAACGATTAGGAGGTGTAACCGTGGACATACTGAGAATTGTCTTAACGATTCTTTTTATTATTGATTGTATAGGATTGACCATCATCGTTCTGATGCAGGAAGGAAAGTCCCAGGGACTGGGAAGCATTGCCGGTATGGCAGACACCTACTGGGGAAGGAATAAGGGACGTTCCATGGAGGGTGCGCTGGTAAAGGCGACCAGAGTTATGGGAATCCTGTTTTTCGTACTGGCATTGGTACTGAATCTGAATTTCTGAGTATGACACTCTTGCGGTTTGCAAGGGTGTCATATTTTTACCCATAAGAACGCGACAAGGAGATTATTTTGAAGAAAAATCAGCAGATAAAGAAAAGAAAAAAAATCATCTATGACCTGATGTGCTGCAAGGAATACCAGCCCATGAGGGCAAAGGAGCTGGCAGCCATCCTGCAGATCCCTGCCGGGAAAAGGGAGGAGCTGCATACGGTCCTGGATCTGCTTTTGGAAGAGGGAAAGATCACTATAAATAAGCGGGGAAGATACGAAGCCGTGAGAACCCCTTCCCCAAAGTCCGGGAAAAAAGAGAAAGAGAAAAAGGAAAAGAAGAAGGAAGAAAAGAAAACCTCAAAAGAACTGCCCCGCTTTCAGAAAGGCAGCTGTTATACAGGAAGATTCATTAGTCATCCAAGAGGCTTTGGCTTTGTGGAATTTTCTGAAGAAGGGCTGGAGGATCTCTATATTCCGGAGGAGAGCACCGGCACAGCCCTGCACGGAGATCTGGTCCAGGCAGTGCTGAAAAAAGGAGAAAAGAACGGAAAGCGCTGTGAGGGCGCAGTTGTAAAAATACTTGAGCGGGGAATCACTCAGGTGGTGGGCACCTATGAGAAATCCTCCGGCTTTGGCTTTGTGGTGCCGGATAATCAGAGATTTCTCCGGGATGTGTTCATCCAGCAGGGAAATAACATGGATGCCCGGGACGGAGATAAGGTCGTGGCGCAGATCCGTGATTATGGCAGCAGGAACCGTTCCCCGGAGGGAAAGATCACAGAGATCCTGGGAAGCCCCCAGGAGACGGGAATCGATGTGCTGTGCATTGCCAGAAGCTATGACCTGCCTATGGAATTTCCCGAGCGGGTGCAGAACCAGGCGGACAAGATCCGGGAGACCCTTAACGAGGGAGATCTGTATGGGCGCATAGACTTAAGAAACCTGACTATGGTGACCATAGACGGGGAGGATGCCAAAGACCTGGATGACGCTGTTTCCCTAGTGAAAGAAGGAGAACTTTACCGCCTGGGCGTGCACATTGCGGATGTGAGCAATTATGTGCAGTACAGCAGCGCCCTGGACAGAGAGGCTTACAAGCGGGGGACCAGCGTCTATCTGGTGGACCGGGTGATCCCCATGCTGCCGAAGAAACTTTCAAACGGCGTCTGCTCGTTAAACGCAGGGGAAGACCGGCTGGCGCTTACCTGCTTTATGGATATCGACGGCAAAGGGAAGATCCTTTCCCATAAGATCGTGGAATCCGTGATCCATGTGGACCGCCGTATGACCTACACGGCAGTCAATCAGATCCTGCAGGGAGACAAAGAGATGAGGGAGCAGTACCGGGAACTGGTGCCCATGTTCCTGCAGATGCAGGAGCTTTCCAGACTCTTAAGGAAGCGGAGAGGCAAGAGAGGCGCCATTGATTTCGACTTCCCGGAAAGCAAGATCCGGCTGGATGAGAAAGGAAAGCCGGTGGAGATCTATCCTTACGAGCACAATGCAGCCACAGAACTGATCGAGGACTTTATGCTGGCAGCAAACGAGACGGTTGCCCAGGAATATGCACTGGCAGGGATCCCTTTTGTATACAGGACCCATGACAATCCGGATATGGAGAAAATGGAGGCAGTCCTTGCTATGGTCCACAACGCAGGCATTAAGACCAGGAAAGCGCAGGAGGAGATCCGCCCCAAAGAGGTACAGAAGATCTTGAAAGAGCTGGAAGGCATGGAATGCGAGCCCTATTTTTCCAGACTGTTTCTGCGGGCTATGAAGCAGGCGAAATATACCACAGACTGCAGCGGGCATTTTGGACTGGCAGCCAAGTATTACTGTCATTTCACTTCCCCCATCCGCAGGTATCCGGATCTGCAGATCCACCGGATCATCAAAGAACATCTGCGGGGAAAACTGACACAGGCAAAGAAAAAGCACTATGAAGAAATCCTGGATGAGGTCGCCGCCCAGTCAAGCGCCATGGAGCGCCGGGCTGAGGAAGTGGAGCGGGAGACGGTGAAACTGAAGAAAGCCGAATACATGAAGGATCACATAGGGGAAGTCTTTGAAGGCATCATTTCCGGTGTGACCGAATGGGGCATTTATGTAGAGCTGGAAAACACGGTGGAAGGTCTGGTACATGTCAATTCCATGACCGGAGATTATTACACCTTTGACCGGGAGCAGTACAGGCTTACCGGAGACATGACAAAGAAGACTTATACCATGGGACAGAAGGTCCGGGTTCGGGTGGAGAACGCAGACCTGCAGACTAAGACCGTGGACTTTGTCCTGGAAAGAGAGGAATAAGATGGCAGGAAAAGCAGGATCAGGGATTCGTCTGATCGCAAACAATAAAAAAGCATATCATGATTATTTTATCGAAGATACCTATGAGGCAGGCATCGAGCTGGCAGGGACCGAGGTAAAATCCCTGCGTATGGGCAAATGCAGCATCAAGGAATCTTATATACAGATCGAGAAGGGGGAGGTGTTTGTCTATGGCATGCACATCAGCCCTTATGAAAAAGGAAATATTTTCAACAAGGATCCGCTGAGGATCCGCAAGCTTCTGCTCCATGGATACGAGATCCGCAAGATCGAGGGAAAGATCCGGGAAAAGGGATATACCCTGGTTCCCTTAAAGGTTTACTTTAAGGGGAGCTTGGTGAAAGTGGAGATCGGCATTGCCAAGGGCAAGAAGCTCTATGACAAACGGCAGGATATTGCGAAGAAGGACCAGAGAAGAGAAGCCGAGAGGGATTTCAAAGTGAAAAATCTATATTAAATCGGTATTCGATGCTTGCATTGCATCTAGTTTGAAGCCCTGTATACTTGCATCGGGGTATTTGACTTAGACCAGAAAGGATGGGAAGAATCTATGAAATTTAAAGATATGCCTTATGAACGGATTGATTTTAACCGCGCAGAGCAGGAACTGAAAACTCTGATCAGCCAGATGCAGGAGGCAAAGAGCGGGGAAGAGCAATTTGCGCTGCACCAGAAATTTTATAAGCTCAACGACCGGGTGCAGACCCAGGTGACCATTTGTTCCATCCGCCATACCATGGACACTACAGATACCTTTTATGAAGAAGAGCAAAAGTATTATGATGAACAGGTTCCGGCATATTCCAACCTCTGTGTGGCATACCAGAAGACGCTGTATGATTCTCCGTTCCGTTCTGTGCTGGAGGAGAAGATCGGACCGGTGGCGTTTAAGAATATGGAGATTGCCATGAAATCCGTCTCCGAGGAAGTGATCCCTCTGATGCAGGAAGAGAATACGCTGGTGACAGAATATGAGAAGCTTCTGGCAGGAGCCCAGATTGACTGGGACGGAGAGATCTTAAATCTTTCCCTTCTCACTCCCTATCTGAAAAACCGGGATCCCCAGGTCAGAGAAAAAGCCTGCCAAAAGCTGAACCAGTTTTTTGAAAGCATTTCAGACCAGCTGGATGAGCTGTATGACAAGCTGGTCAAAAACCGGACGCAGCAGGCGAAGATGCTGGGCTTTGCTGCTTATACCCCTCTTGGCTATCTGCGTATGCAGAGAAACTGCTACGGCAGAGAAGAAGTGGAGAATTTAAGAAGGCAGGTCAAAGAGGTCTTCGTACCCTTTGCCGAGAGCCTGTATGAAAAGAGGCGGCAGCGACTGGGGCTTGAGAAGATGTCTTATGCCCAGGAGCAGGTCTATGGACCCCAGGGCAATCCCCAACCGGAGAAAGCCCCGGAGGAGATCCTGGCAGCAGGACAGAAGATGTACGAAGAGCTGTCTGCCGAGTCCAGAGAATTTTTTGATTTTATGATGGAGAACGAACTGCTGGATGTCTTTGGCAGAAAGACAAAAGCAGTGGGCGGCTATATGACTTACCTGCCGGATTATAAGTCCCCCTTTATTTTTGCCAATTTTAACGGCACCAGCGGAGACGTGGATGTGATGACCCATGAGTGCGGACATGCGTTCCAGGGCTATCTGTCTGCCCAGGATCCTATCCGGGAACATGCGGATATCGGCATGGAGACTGCGGAGATCCATTCTATGTCCATGGAATTTTTCACAGAACCCTGGTACCGCCTGTTCTTTGACGGAGAAAAGGCAGAGGATTATACCAGGATGCATCTGGAAGACGCGGTGATGTTCATTCCCTATGGCTGTATGGTGGATGAATTCCAGCACGAGATCTATGATCACCCGGAACTGACGCCCGCACAGCGCAAAGAAGTGTGGAAAAGACTGGAAAAAGTCTACAAACCGCATTTGTCCTATGACGGACTTTCCTTCTTTGAAGCAGGAGGTTTCTGGCAGAAACAGCACCATATCTACAGTTTTCCGCTGTATTATATCGACTATGTGATCGCGCAGCTGTGCGCGTTTGAGTATAAAGCCTGGATGGACCGGGATTACCGGGCAGCCTGGGAGAGCTATCTGAAATTATGCAGGCTTTCTGCTTCCAAGTTTCATACAGAGCTTCTGAAAGAGGCGGGGATTGCGTCTCCATTTCAGGATGGTGTGATTGGTAAAATTGTGCAAAATTTAAGAATGATTGTGTAAAAACAGGAAAAAAACCAGACAGAAAAGATACTGTCACGAAAAGATATATGTCCATTGGGAAAAAACAGTAATTCGACAATTTTGTTAGAAACACTTGACAAAATTTCATACTTTATTATAATAAAAAAGATTGAATTTTTCAGAAAGGAAGGAAATCAAAGATGAAAATGAGAAAAGTTTTAGCTCTGGCATTAGCCAGCGCCATGGTTCTGTCTTTGGGTGCCTGCGGAAATTCCGGCAATGGCGCAGCTTCTGAAGGTTCAGACGAAGCAAAGACAGAAACAACAGGAGTTTCTTATCCGGGTACACCGGATGAAGGCATGGTCACGGTTGACTTACGTGCAGAACCCCCTGAATTGAACTCCTTAAAGACAACGGATGTTGCGTCAGGTGATATTTTACGTGAGGTAATCGCAGGACTGTACAAACTGGATGAAAATGACCAGCCGGTTCCGGACCTTGCAGAGGAGACACAGGTCAGCGAAGATGGATGTACTTATACCATGAAACTTCGCCAGGATGCAAAATGGTCAAACGGTGAGCCTGTCACAGCACATGACTTTGTTTATGCATACCAGCAGATCTGTAATCCGGATACTGGTTCCCAGTATGCGTTCATCGTATATCAGAATCTGGTAAATGGTACAGAAGTTTATGATGGAACAAAAGATCCTTCAGAATTAGGCGTTAAGGCAATCGATGATTATACTCTGGAAGTTACTTTTGTAAATCCGATTCCTTATGCAGAGCATTTATTCTCATTCGCTTCTTATTACCCGATGAACCAGAAAGGGTATGAAGACATGGGCGGTGTTGACGCATATGCAAAAGACGCTGACAAAATTGTTGTAAACGGACCA